>CAUQCZ010000202.1:0-3068 GCA_963516335.1 uncultured Campylobacter sp.
CCTGGGCGTAAAAAGCTCAAATTCGCTCCTGCGACAACGCGAGCTACTAAACGACAAAAATTTAGCCTTTTTCCACGCGCCGTTTTTCCATCCGCTCGTAGGCGAAGTACGCGAGGTGCGCCAGCGTCTGGGTATCCGCACGGTTTTTAACGTGCTAGGCCCGCTGCTAAATCCAAATTTGGCGCTCAAAAATCAGCTTGTTGGCGTCTATCATAAACCCGTTTTGCGCCTCTACGCCGAGACGCTACAGCTACTAGGACGCGAGCGAGCGCTGGTAGTTCGCGGCGAGGACGGACTAGACGAGATAAGTCTATGTGACGAGACGCGAGTCGTGGAGCTACGAGACGGTCAGATCAGCGAGTACAGCATCACGCCCGAGCAGTTTGGCTTCAGACGGGCGTTTCACAGCGAGATCGAGGGCGGCACGCCTGAGCAAAACGCCGAAATTTTAAAGCAAATTTTAAAAGGCGAGCTGGACGGACCGAAATTTGACGTAGTCGTGCTAAACGCGATGTTTGCGCTATATGCAGCAGGCGTCGCGGATAGTCCCGCGCAGGCAAAAGATGTCATTTTGGGTGCGATAAAAAGCGGTAAAGTTTATCGCTACTTCGAGGACTACGTGCGAGGCGAAGCGTGACGCTAGTTAAAATTTGCGGTATCAAAACGCCTTCGGAGGCGCGCGACGTGGCGAGTTTGGACGTTGATTTTTTGGGCGCGATATTTGCTAAAAGCAAACGCCAAGTGAGTGCACAAACGGCGCGCGAGATAGCGAACATCGCGCATGCGGCGGGTAAAAAATGCGTCGGCGTTTTTGCAGAGCAAAGCGACTGCGAGATAATGGAAATCTGCGAATTTGTTCCGCTTGACGCGGCGCAGATCCACGGAGAGGTTAGCTCAAATTTGTACGCAAATTTAAAGGCGATGGGGCTAGAGGTTTGGCGCGTTTATAGCGTGCTAGACGTGCTGCCCGCCGTAGATACCGCGCTTTGCGATATGCCGCTTTTTGACTGCAAGGGGCAAAACGCCGGCGGCAACGGCATCAGCTTTGATTGGGAGATTTTGCGGGAGGTCAAATTTGACTTCGGTATGGCGGGCGGTATCGGCGAGCATAACGCGCGCGAAGCGATCGAATTTAACCCGCGAGTGCTCGATCTAAACTCAAAAGTCGAGGACGAAAACGGTATAAAATCGGTGGAGAAAATTACGAAAATCCTGGAAATTTTAAATTTTAATAGTACATTGGAGTAAACACAATATTTGGTAATTTTTGTGGCATAAAAATTCAGGGGAAGTGCTTTCAAAGCGAAGTAAAATTAAATTTTTTCGAGAAAGAGTACCATAGATTTTGTTTAATCTATGGCAAAAACGGAAGCGGCAAAAGCACTATTTCTCAAGCCTTTGATACCGTCAAACAAAACAATCAATCTCTTATTGCTAGTCAAATTATAGACAAAAGCGGCACAGCAGTAGATTTAACAAACAAAGATCAGAAAAATAATATTTTCGTATTTAATGAAGAATATGTAAATAGTAAAGTTAAAATTCAAGATAATGGTTTGGATGCGATAGTTTTACTTGGAGACGCGGCAAACATAGATGAAAAACTTCAAAAAAGAGAAAATATTAGAGAAATTAGAGCCCAAAGAAAACAAGGCTACGAACGAGAACTAAAGAAATATGAATATAGCCGAAATACAGATAATCCTCTAAAATATGAAAATGACATAGTAGAAAATTTAAAGAGTAATTTTGCTGAACGAGAAAAAAATATTCTAAGAAGGCAAAGTAAAATTCTACAAGACAAAACAATATGTTTTGCAAAAAATATCATAGATAATTTTATAACAGATATAAATTTAGATCAATTAAAATATAATTTTAATGAAAATCTTATATCCTACAAAAGTGTCCAAAGTGATTTCAATTTTACAGAAGAGATAAAACAGCTAAATTTTGAAGATATTAAACAGCTTTTGTTATACCAAGTAGAGCAAAAACAATTAAGTACAAGAGAAGAAGAAATAAAACGAGCCATAGCAGAAGCAGACCATGTAGTAACTAAAAATATAATGGAAAGCGATAAAGATATTTGTCCATACTGCTTTCAAAAACTAACAGACGAATATAAAAAAGGAATTTTATCAAGCTTAGAAACAATCTTTAATCCAGGCATACAAAACCATCAGGAGAAATTGGAAAACAAGAAGCAGGAAATTCAGAATTCACTAAATAATTTAAAAAATTTGCCAGATATGGATAAACTAGATAAAAATTTGTTCGATAATATAAAAATGCAAATTAATACTTGCCAAACTGAAGTCGATGAAAAACTAGATCAGAAGATACAAAATCCATTTGTCTCCTTAATTTTAGATACAAACTTTGATAACTTAGTTAATGAATTAAATCAAAATTTAGATCAGCTTGAGCAAACAAGAAAAGATATTATGAATAAAAAAGCTAAAGCAGATGAGCTAAAACAAGAGCTTGAAAGATTGAATAAACAAATAGCCTATTTTGAGATAAAAGATAATTTTAACTATTACGAAGAAAAGCTAAGAATTGTGCAGGCTTTAAATAGCAAAAAAGACCACAACGACAGGCGACTGGAGTGTATAAGCAGTAAAATTTCGGAACTAAATGCTCAAAAGGGGCAGATAAATATAGCTCAAGATAAGATTAATGAGTATCTAAAATACATATTTTTTAAAGAAGGTAGGCTTGAACTTAGCGAAAATCAAGGGCAATATGTCTTAAAATCAAACGGCAATAGAGTAAAAGCCAAAGACGTCTCGACCGGCGAGCGAAACGCTATTGCATTAAGCTATTTTTTTACCGAAATTTTCAAAGGCGAGAATAGTAAGGAATTTTATACAAAACCAAAATTTATAGTTATAGATGATCCCGTTTCTAGCTTTGATTTTGAAAATAAAGTTGGGATAATGTCGTTTTTAAATTACCAAATTCATAAAATTATGACTGGCTGCAATAAAAGCAAGATGATAATTTTAACTCACGATTTGATGAGCGCATTTTATATGCAATAGATTATTGGCTCACTACCACAT
>CAUQCZ010000203.1:0-3064 GCA_963516335.1 uncultured Campylobacter sp.
GGGTATTTGCCAACATTACGGCTTCGCTAGACGCTAACGGCGAGATCATCGGCTACTACTCCGTCCGCCGCAAGCCAAACCCAAAGGGCGTCAAATTTATCGAAGGTGTATATAAGCAGCTGCTTGGGGCCGAAAAAAGCGGCGGCATGGAGGCTTCAGGCAAGCTGCTGAGGCAAATTTTAGCCGATGCGGATATCGGCTACGACGAGCTAGTACATAAACTTCAGCGAGGTTTGATTTAGGCGTTGCAACCCATTTTGCGGACTTTACGAGTTTTCGTAAATATATAAAACGCCGCTACGCACGATTTACGCGTAAATTTCTCAAACGTCTTTGCCGTCTATTGCGGCAAAATAGGCAAAAGAGGTGTTTTATAAGTCCGTAAAATCAAAGCGCAAGAAAGACCTAAGACTAGGCGTTAAGTTATGCTTTAGCCTATTAGCGTAAATACGAAATTTTCCGCCCTTACTGTAGATACAAAACATCTGAGCCGCGCTCTACTAGCGCCGATTTTACAGGCTTATATGAGCCTAAACGGCTAATACTAGGCCGTTTTACCAAACTATGCCCGCGCGCTCAAAAATAGCGCCTAAATAAAGCATAAATTTACCGCATTTGCAGATAGCAAGATAATGCAAGGGTGCCGCCGCTAGTAAAAATAGGCAAAAATGCAAAATGCGAGAGCGCCGTTTTGCCGCCGCTGAGATAAACCGCCGTTAGCCTCGCTATTTTCAGAAATTTGCCGACTTGCAAAAGCAGGTTTTGATAGAGCGTAAGATTACGTTTTGCGTATCCGCTTAAAATTTTCCGCGAGAAAAAACACCGAATCGCGCTTCTAGCTATAAGGATACTTTGGGCGCGCTACAAGCCGCAAATTTAGATTTTATCGCGGATTTTTGGCGTATTTGCGAGGTTTTGGGACTCCTTGCTCGTCCAGCAGGCTCATTTTGTTTAGCCCAGATTTCGCCGCCTTGCTAGCCAAGCCTTGACCCGACGAAACCGGACGGTAAAACTATGTCGCCGTGCTAATCGGCGCTGTTATTTTTGACCCGCCAAGCTACGGATTTAGACTTTTGCCGTATTTGCACCGTTTTGCGCATCAAACCTAAGCATAGCCGCCCTAGACGCTTGGCTTATATTTCAGGCTTTATGTCCCGATTTATTTTATATTTTTTAATATTTCATTTATGATTTCTCGTGCGCCGCCATTTACTATTTGCCCGCCAAGTGAGCTTGAGACGGCATTTATATTCATGCTCTCTATTAGACCTAAGGCCTCGCTAGCATCTATCTCTCCGCCTTTTTGAAAACAAAATTTAGCTAAATTTTGATCCACGAGAAATTTAGCGTTAAATACCTGATGGTTGTTTGCGGCGTACGGATAAGGCACGAATACGCTAGGCAGCGCGTTTGCCGCGAGTTCCCACAGCGTGCTGGCTCCCGCTCGGCTCACGGCGATATCGGCCTCGCGCATCTTTAGCTCGATCTTAGCATCAAAAGCAAAAAGCTCTAGCTC
Source organism: uncultured Campylobacter sp. (assembly GCA_963516335.1). GTDB lineage: Bacteria > Campylobacterota > Campylobacteria > Campylobacterales > Campylobacteraceae > Campylobacter_A. The sequence goes on from CAUQCZ010000203.1 coordinate 1,517, forward strand.
GTCGCCGATGAAGCCTAGTTTATCGTATTGGACGCGCAGACTTTCTAGCGAGTTTTTACCGCATTGATGTATGATTTTTATACCTTTTTGGCGTAGGTTTGGAGCCAAATTTAACGCTAGATTATTTATAGCAGCCGCGCCTTGCGAACCGCCTAGAAATATAATAGTTTTTAAATCTTCCCTAACGCGAGCCGTATCAAAGAACCTCTGCGCAACGGGATAGCTAAAAATAGGCTTAAAATAAGAGCTAAAAAAGCCCTTTGCGAACGGTTTTAAAAGCTTATTTAAACTGCCGATCACGGCGTTTTGCTCGTGGATAAAAAGCGGCTTTCGCGAGATGATCGCCGCAAATGCCGCAGGCGCTGCGCTATATCCGCCCACGCTTACCACGGCTTTTACGTCATGTTTTTTAAAAATTTTACGGCATTTAAACGCTAGTTTAAAAATATTTAATAACGCCGAAATTTTACCCAATCCCTTTTTATTTACCACTCCGCCGCTCGGTAAGAAAATTTTCTCGCTAAAGCTTGCGTCTTTTTCAAACCACATCTTATCCTGTCCGCTGCTAGACCCGATAAATATCGTTCTCTCGCCCCGCGCTACGAGCTCCTCGTTTAGGGCTTTTGCGATGGCTAGATGTCCGCCAGTACCGCCGCCGCAGACCACTACGGCGCTACTGCGCGTATTGCCGACGGTTAAATTTAAGTTTTCGTTTTTCATTTTTTGCCTAATAAATTTAAGTAAAATCGGCGCAAAGGCCGTTTAAATTTCGCCTCAAAAATAGCGTAAATTTTATTGCCGCTTAGCAGCGATTTGCCCCTATAAATATGCGGCGGCTGGTTTAAACGGCGCAGTTTCTCGGCTAAATTTAAACATAAATCGCCCGCTTAAACTCGCCTGACCCGCTAGATGCGGCAGATGTTTAAAATCTAGCCAGATTTACTCTTTAAAGCCTCGGTTTTAGATCTTTTGCTAGGATGCCGCGTAAATTTATTAGATTTTGCCGAGGCTAAATTTAGCCGCAAACAAACCGTCTAGCCAAAAGCCGAGTCTAGCTGGGAAATCTATAGGCAAAACGATCAAACTCCGTTTATCGCCAAGCTAAATTTAGGCCAAGGCCTAGTCTTTGACCTTTTTACTAACCGACAGCACCATACCGATACCGATACAAAGCGCTAAAACGGAGCTGCCGCCGTAGCTTAGAAACGGCACGGCGATGCCTTTGATCGGCGTGATAGAGGTGATGCCGTAGGAGTTCATCAAAAACGAAAACGAGATGAGAAGCCCCACGCCTAGCGTAAAAAGATGATAGACTTTATTTTCGACCTTAGCGGATACGCGAAATATCCTATAAAGCAAAAATACTATCACTCCCGTTATGACAAAAATCCCAAGCACCCCGATCTCCTCGGCGATACCGGCTAGTACGAAGTCGGTGTGAACCTCGCTCAAAAATCCCAGCTTAAACACGCCAGCACCCAGCCCCTCGCCGAAAAATCCGCCGTGCTTTATCGCATTTAGCGAGTGCGAAATTTGATACGCTTCGCC
>CAUQCZ010000204.1:0-3061 GCA_963516335.1 uncultured Campylobacter sp.
ATCAAGGCGTTAGCGATAAACTTCAAACCGCAAAACAGATACTGGAATTTGAAGGGCTGGAGTTTGAAAACGCTGCGGCTATAGGCGATGATTATAACGACTACAAGCTGCTAAAAAGCGTCGGATGGAGCTTTAAACCAAAAAACGCGATCAAAGAGCTTGAAGTGAACAAAACTCAACTACAAAGGCGGCAATGGTGCGGTACGCGAGATGATAGAGATGCTTATAGACAGCGAAGGCTTAAGGCAAGAGTGGGCTAAACGTTGGTTATAAGGATATTTTATATCGTCGTTAGCGTTTTTAGCGTAGCGATGGTTTATTTAGCGATAGAGGAGCCTTATTATAGCGAGCTCTTAAAGGGCGGCGAAGTTAGCGCGGATATGCAAATGAACGCGGTTACCGACTACGAGATAAACGCCACGACTGTAAATGCTAGATATGAAGCCGATACGTGGAATAGATACGCCGAGTTTGACGAGTTTATAAAATTTAGGGCAGAAATCTTTAAGGACAACAAGGAGCATAACGTTAGTGCAGATAAGGCATTTTATAACGGAGGTCGCATTAAATTTAAAGGTAACGCTAAATATGCTAATAGCGAAAAATTGACGTTTTTCTCGGACGAGGTCGTTTATAGTACGGCGACGAAAGTAGCTGCGACCGAGACGCCTTTTACGATGACGCGCGACGAGGATAAGGTAGTCGGCAAGGCTTTGGTTTACGATTTTGAGCTAAAAAAGGCTTATATCAAAAAAGCGTTTGCCCTAATAGAACAAGATAGAAAGAAACGGGACGAAAAATGATGAAAATAGATTTGATTAAAAAGACGGTTTTAGTTTTGACGCTTGGCGCTTTGCCGCTTTTGGCAGAGCAAGTAGAGATCACCGCAGATGAGTTTTACGCCGACGAAAGCAAGCAAATAAGCGAATTTAAAGGTAACGTAAATATTAAAAAAGGTAAAGATACGCTAACTGCTAATCTCGTCGTTATACATTTTGATAAAAATCGCAATCCGCTAAAATACGTAGCCTCAGGTAACGCCAAATTTAGAGTATTTATCAAAAATAAAACATACGACGGTAGCGGCAGCGAGCTTATTTATGAGCCAACGCCAAATTTATATACGATAAACGGCAACGGCTTTTTGCACGAGATAGAAACCGATAAAAAAGTCTACGGCGAAAAGATAACCGTCAATCAAAATAGCGGTATGTATAACGTAAATAGCGGCAAAAAAGAGCCGGTTAAATTTATATTCCAGGTTGAGGATAAAAAGTGATCCGCGTTTTAAACGCAAAATTTCTCACTTCAGCGCCCGACATCTCGCTGGCTCCGCCTGCAAATTCTAGCGAAGTGGCGTTTTTGGGGCGCTCGAACGTCGGCAAAAGCAGCCTCATAAACGCCCTGGTTAATCAAAAAGGCCTAGCCAAAAGCAGCTCGACGCCCGGCAAAACGCGCCTCATAAATTTTTTCGAGGTCGAGTATGCGCGCGGTATCAAAAACGAGCAAGGCGAACCAAGCGAGGAGAGGGCAAATTTGACCTTCGTTGATTTGCCGGGTTTTGGATACGCCAAAGTGGCTAAAAGCATGCATGCGCAGTGGAGAAAAAACCTCGACGAATATCTAAAATTTAGAGCCAACATCAAGCTTTTCGTGCATCTTATCGACTCGCGCCAGTTTGATATGCAAATCGATAGGGACGTGAATGATTATCTGCAAAGCTTCCTACGCGCCGATCAAAAAATTTTAAATTTCCTCACAAAATCAGACAAGCTAAATCAAAGCCAAAAAAGCGCGGTTTTAAAGGTCTATCCGGGCGCTCATTTCGTTTCGGCGCTTAAAAAAACGGGCGTAGAAAAGGCAAACGAGCTTATATATCTAAACGCGCTGGGGCTGTAATGAAATCAAAAAGCCGCAGGCAAATTTTGACATTTTTACCATCAAATTTTCTAGCTAAATTTACAAATTTAAACGGTGCTAAGGCTAAATTTGCAAATTTAGCTAAAAACCTATAACGATGCAAGCGAGTGCGGCGATGCGAAGGCTTGGCGCGGAGAAGCGGTTTTTAAAGCAGCTTGCTTGGGTTGCTTTTTTAGTATTTTATCAGAGCATAACGACCGTGTTTACGTATCTGCCGCCTCTTATCGGGATATTTTTTACTTACATGATCATGCTAACATTGCAAAAACAAAAGACGCTCAAGGAGTTTGGCAAGGAGTGGTATTTTTGTCTATTTTACCTCACTTTTGCCGAGCAGGCGCACGGGTTTGCGCTGTTTTCGGCGGTGATTGCGTTTATGCTTTTTTATTATTTGATGTCTGATTGGCTCATCGTTACGCTAAAATCAAGAGAGCTTTTGGCGGTAGGATTCGTCGCCAGCGGTTATGTTTGGACCTGCGCAACCAGCTCTTTTATCTCTTACGCAGCAAATTTACCGATGCTAAAATTTGACTACGAGTACCTGATTTACGTGGGCGTAGAGTCTGTTTTGGCGGTAATTTTGTTTAGGGGGCGCTTATGAGGATGCGCATAGTGTTTGGCATCATATTTAGCGTCTGGGTACTTTTGCTGGTGCGCGTTTATTATCTTAGCGTCAAATCAAACGACTTTTACGAGGAGATCGCCGAGCAAAATGCTGTAAAAACGCAGTATCTAGCTCCCGTCAGAGGGCTGATTTTAGACGCCAAAGGCCGTCCGATGGCGGTAAATCGCCTCGGTTTTTCCGTCGCGTTAAAGCCGCATCTAAGCGGCAAGAGGGCGGAGATTTTAGACGCCGAGCTTGCAAATTTACAAAATTTATTTGAGGACTTAAACGTCACAAAACTAAAGCGAGAATACGTAAAGGCCGACTCCCCTTATAACCAAGATTTTATTCAGATTATCGATTTTATGGATTACGATAAGATGATACCGCGTATAGCCGAGCTCTCGCTGCGAGAAAATTTAGAGGTCAAGCCGGCTTCCAAGCGCCACTATCCTTATGCAAATTTAGCCTCGCACATCATCGGCTACGTCGGCCGCGCAAACCAGCAAGACGTCGAGTCCGATCCCGTCGCAAAGC
>CAUQCZ010000205.1:0-2988 GCA_963516335.1 uncultured Campylobacter sp.
GATTCGATCTACGCATGCTTAAAAATAGCTGCCTTTTTTCTATTTATAGTATGGTTTTTAAATCGTAGGGATCTCACGAAAGCCAAGGGTAAAAAGTAAAATTTAGAGGTTTGCGGCGGCTTAAGAGATGTTTTTGGCTGTTGTTTTTTGAGCTGGTTTTGGACGATAAATTTTGCTATTTTTAAAATTTTTGCTGCCCGGCAAGGTGGCACAAGCGGCCAAAGCGGCGCAGTTTTGAGTCAAATTTGCATTTTTGTTTGCAGTTTAAATTTGTTTTTGCTTTTTTGCGGGTGGATTTTTGCCTCAAATTTACCGGCGACTTTGTTTTTAAATTTGAGTTTTGAAGCGGACTGAGTTTATTTGCTTTCTAGATTTAGATTTTGGTAAATTTGCTCGGTTTATGCGGTAAATTTCCGACTAAAAACGGTGCTGCGCTTAGTGTAGTCAGGCTTGAGCTTAGCTAAAAACTAAGCGATCAAATTTGCGCTTGTTTGGATGAATTTACACCGTTAAATTTTAAAGATGCTAAACTTTATCTTTAAATTTCGCTTCATGCTCCAAAAGCCAAATTTTAGTCGCCAGCCCTTCGCCGCCGCTGTATCCGCCAAGGCCGTTTGAGGCGACGACTCTGTGGCAAGGCACGATGATTGGGATTTTGTTTTTTGCATTTGCCGAGCCTGCCGAGCGAAACGCCTTCGGCCGCCCAGCCATAGTTGCGAGCTGGGCATACGTGACGCGCTCGCCGTAAGCGATCTTTTGCAGATTTTCGTAAACGCATCTCTGAAACGCCGTACCGCCGATATTTAGCCGCGTTTTAAAGGTTTTTAGCTCGCCTTTAAAATAGCTTTCAAGCTCGCTTAAGCAAAGCTTTAAATTTGCGTCCGTTACGTCCGTGCGGACGAATTCTTGCACGAAATTTATCTCGCAAACGCCGCTTTCGTCACCGCAAATCTCCAAAACGCCGATAGGCGAGTTAAAATACGCTTTTTGCATCGTAATTCCTTAAAATCAAGTGCTTAAATTTAGCCAAATTTCGCTTTGTTTTGCTAAAATTACGTAAATTTTAATAAGGAAAAACGATGGATTTTTTTACCGAATACGAAAAACACGTAAAAGAGCGCGAGGCCCTAGGCGTGCCGCCGCTACCGCTAAACGAGGAACAAACGAGGAAGGTTTGCGAGCTTTTAAAGCTCGAAAGCGCGCACGAGAGGGAGTGTTTAGGCTTGCTCTCAGGACGCGTACCGCCGATGGAGCCGGGCGGCGAAGGCGAAGCGATTATCGCCGCAAGGCTAGACGAAAATCAAAAGAGGATAAAGCGGCTCGTAAATTTGCTCGCAAATCGCGTTAATCCGGGCGTAGACGACGCGGCAAAAGTAAAGGCGGAGTTTTTAAACGAGATTATAAATCACGGGCTTAAGATAAGCGGTCTTGACAAAATCGCCGCCGTAAATTTGCTGAGGCCGATGCTGGGCGGATATAGCGTCATCGTGCTGCTTGAAAGCCTAAAAAACGCCGACGAGGCCGTAGCGCAGGCCGCCTGTAACGTGCTAAAAGAGACGATTTTCGTGCATGATTATTTTAATGACGTAGCGCAGCTTGCTAAAACCAATAAATTTGCGCTAGAAGTCTTGCACTCGTGGGCGCAGGCCGAGTGGTTTAAGGCGCGCGAGAGCCTGCCTAGGCGTATTAGGGCCGTTATCTTTAAGGTTGCGGGCGAAACCAACACCGACGATCTAAGCCCGGCTAGCGAGGCATATACGCGCTCAGACATCCCGCTGCACGCAAACGCGATGCTAGTTAAGCGTCAGCCGGGCAGCCTAGAAATGATTGGCGAGCTTAAAAAAAGCGGGCTAGAAGTCGTCTACGCGGGCGACGTCGTGGGTACGGGCAGTAGCCGAAAGAGCGGCATAAACTCCATCCAGTGGCACCTCGGGCGCGAGATAGAGGGCGTGCCGAACAAAAAAACGGGCGGCATCGTGATAGGCACGGCTATCGCGCCGATATTTTTTAACACCGCCGAGGATAGCGGCGCGCTGCCGATCGTAGCCGACGCGAGCGCGCTAGAGACGGGCGACGTCGTGGATATCTACCCGTATGCGGGCGAGATTTTCCGCGTCGGGCGGGTAAATTTGAGCGCCGAGGGTAAATTTGACGCGGTTTTAATTTACGACGACGAAAACGGCGGTAAATTCGAGCGCGAGGCGGACGAGGCAAATTTGGGCGCAGCTGCTAAGCCCCAAGGCGAGCCCGTCGCTCGTTTTACGCTTGCGCCAAACACGATATTTGACGAGATCAGAGCGGGCGGGCGCATACCGCTCATCATCGGCCGATCGCTTTGCGGTAAGGCCAGAGCCGCGCTAAATTTAGGCGCGGAGGATATATTTGCAAGACCCGTGCAGCCGCAAACAAACGAGAGCGAGGGCTACACGCTAGCTCAAAAGATCGTGGGCAAGGCCTGCGGCGTGCAGGGGGTCAGGGCAGGGCAGTACTGCGAACCTGCAACCCTAACCGTAGGCTCGCAGGACACCACGGGGCCGATGACGCGCGACGAGATCAAGGAGCTGGCTAGTCTTGGATTTTCGGCAGATTTCGTGCTACAGAGCTTTTGTCATACGGCGGCCTATCCAAAACCTAGCGACCTTGAAACGCAAAGGACGCTGCCTAAATTTATGAGCTCGCGCGGCGGAGTGAGCCTAAGGCCGGGCGACGGCGTCATACACTCGTGGCTAAACCGCATGGTGCTGCCCGACACCGTGGGCACGGGCGGCGACAGCCATACGCGCTTTCCTATCGGCGTGAGCTTCCCTGCGGGCAGCGGACTGGTGGCGTTTGCGGCCGTGTCGGGAGCGATGCCGCTAAATATGCCAGACTCCGTGCTCGTGCGATTTAGCGGGCGGCTACAAAAGGGCGTGACGCTGCGCGATCTAGTAAATGCGATCCCGTACTACGCGATCAAGCGCGGGCTGCTCACGGTCGAAAAGAAGTGCA
>CAUQCZ010000206.1:0-2982 GCA_963516335.1 uncultured Campylobacter sp.
ATCGCGCACGGTATAAAAGGCGGTATGGCCTACTCCGGCGGTCAAGGCGAGCTAGCGACCAAGTGCGGCTACTGGCCGACCTACGTCTATGATCCGCGCCTAATCAAAGAGGGCAAAAATCCGCTCAAAATGACCTCAAAAGAGCCGGATTGGTCGCTTTACGAGGAGTTTTTGCTAAACGAGGTTCGCTACAACTCGCTTAAGAAAACCAATCCACAGCACGCGGACGAACTGCTGGCTAAAAACAAGGCCGACGCGCAAAGACGCTACCGCCAGCTAAAACGGCTAAGCTTGGCTGACTTTAGCGATGAGGTCGAGTCTGGCGCGCCTGAAAGCGCCGAGGATGTCTCTGCCGATACCGCAGCTGAATAAGGCGCAAATTTCTCTCGCTCAAATTTGACGGGCGAGGGAAAATTTCCGTAAATTTAGCCGCTAGTTTAGGCGGTTAAATTTGCTTTAAAATTTGAAATTTTAAATTTAACGCAGGAAATTTAAAAGGCGCAAAATGAGTCAAACCCATCCTTTTAAACCGATTTTTGATAAAAATTCTAAAATTTTAATCCTCGGCTCCTTCCCTTCCGTAGTTTCTCGTAAATTTGGCTTTTACTACGCAAATCCGCAAAATCGCTTTTGGCGGGTGCTGGCCGGGATTTTAAACGCTCCATTGCCAGCCAGCACGGATGAAAAGATAAATTTCCTTCTAGCTCACCGCATCGCTATCTACGACGCTGCGATCTCTTGTGAGATAAAGGGCTCGAGCGACGCCAAAATGACTGCCGTCGCGCCTGCAAATTTAGAGCCGATTTTTAGCGGCGCGAGCATAGCGCAGGTATTCGCAAACGGTGGCAAGGCTTATGAAATTTGTAAAAAATATTTAGAAGACGAGATTTTAAAAGCGACCAAAAATGCGGTGATAAAGCTACCATCGACCAGCCCTGCAAATGCCAAATTTAGTATAGATAAACTTGCAAGCGAATGGTCGGTGATAGCTGAGGCCTTAAAGTAGGTCAAAAACTCAAAACAGCTTCGTCTTTCGTTTCTATGCTATTAATCTTTTAGTAAAATTTATCTTCTTGAGTAACTTAACTAACTATGTTATTTTTTAAAAATAAAAAACTATTTTTATATTGACATTGGTTATTATTTTGATATAATTGCACCACTGACTTAAATTTTTCAGTGGTTCAAGTATTTTTAATACTTGTATTATTTTATAAATTTAAATGAACAAAATCAGTTTTGATTACTAAATTTGCTAAAGCAATAGTAAAATTTAGTTATGTAGAAATTTAAAAATATTTTTGCGACATATATTAGAAACATAAAAAATAGACATTTTAATCTAAAGGATAGGTAATGAACAAGCATTTATTTGCACTTTTGGCTTTGGCGGCATTTAGCAGCCATTCTTTGGCTCACGAGTTTTGGCTATTTGGAAGCAGCAAAGACGTAACTAGCGTTGAAATCGGCTATGCGGACGATTTTCCGACTGTTGAAAAGATCCCAGATAACAGGATTGCTCTATTTGAAGCCCCGTACGTCATAGCCAAAAATGGCGAAAAGCTTAGCCTAAAACAAAGCGGCGAAAACTACCACTACGAAAGAGGCAAGCTTGAAGACGGTTCTTACCTTATAGCTGGCGAGTACAAGCCTACATTTTGGACAAAAGCTAGCGATGGCACATGGTACATGGGCAAAACCAAAGAGGATATCAAAGACGCCAAATACTGCAAAAAAGCGAGCATGAGTGCAAAAGGCGTCATAAACAAAAACGCGAAGGATGACTCTGTAACAAAGCCTTCCAATCAGCGTTTAGAGATAGTTCCGCTTGAAAATCCGGCAAATTTCAAAGTTGGCGTACCGTTTAAAGTTAAAATTCTATTTGAAGGTAAACCGCTAGAAAGCGCTACGCTTAATGGAACATTTGACGGCTTTTTGAAAGAAAAAAGTGCATTTCACGGCGAAACTGAGCCGGACGGCACGATAGAGGTGTTAGCCCTTAAGCCTGGAAAGTGGCTACTACAAGTGGTGCATAAAATGCCGTTTGCTGACTCGAAAATTTGCGATGATGAGACGATCGCAGCAACGCTTGCGTTTGAGCTAAAATAGATCAAATTTGCAAGATCGCATCTCAAATTTCTTAAAGGGCGCAGCAAGATGCGCCCTACTCTTTTGCACTTTAAACTAAATTTTCTCCAGTAAATTTTATAAAATCGTTGCTATGATAAAAGAACTTCTAAAACGATAAACTCAAAACAAGCAGTTAAATTTATCGGTAAATTTATTTTTCACTACGCAAATGCGCAAACACGCTAGCGATCTCTTGTGAGATAAAGGGCTCGAGCGATGCTAAAATGACTGCCGTCACGCCTGCAAATTTAGAGCCGATTTTTAGCGGCGCGCGCATAGCGCAGGTATTTTCAAACGGCGGCAAAGCGCATGAAATCTGCGAAAAACATCTAAAAATTCAAATTTTAAACGCAACGGGCAAACTGCCCCTCAAACTACCCTCTACTAGCTCCGCAAACGCAAATTTTGGCTTTGAAAGGCTCGTGCAAGATTGGGCAGTCGTCGCGGAGGCGCTAAAAGACCGCTAAATTTGACGCGAGCCTTTAAGTCTAACTCATCCGAAATAATCGCGCCTTCACCTTAAATTTAGTTTCAAATTTTAAAATTACCCAAATCAAACAAAGCAGGAAAAACCATGAAAATCCTAAAATTTCTATTTTTACTTCCGCTTCTAGCCATCGGTGCGCAAGCTCTAGAGCCAAAAGTCGTAATGAAGCCCGAAGCGAGCCTAAAAAACGGGCTTTACTACGTAAAAGGTAAGCCCTACGACGGCACGCTTAAGATGCTTCGATACAGCGTCGAGGACCTATATGACGTAAATGCGATGGGCATGGTCTATCCGAGGCTAAAACCTCTGCCGCCCACGCTTATACGCGAGATAGACGTAGAGGGCGGCACGGCGGTGTGATATAG
>CAUQCZ010000207.1:0-2950 GCA_963516335.1 uncultured Campylobacter sp.
GCTTTGATCTAGCGCTTTTAAACGCCAAGGAAATTTTCGGTCCAAAAGATGAAAATAAAATATTTCGCCTCTACGAAAAAGGCTGCGAGCTGGGCTCTGAAGCGGCTTGCAACAACCTAGGCCTAATCTACGAATCGCGAAACGATCTCAAAAAATCCATAAATTTATACGGCAAGGCTTGCATCAAATTTGACGGCGCGGGATGCTACAACTACGGTAGGATGATGCATGAGGGTCTTGGCGCAAAGCGCGATTTTGCAAGCGCTTACAAGGCATTTGACATCTCGTGCTACATGAAAAACGCGCTTGGCTGCTACGCTCTTGGCTACGTTTACGAGCACGCGCAGGGCGTAGAGTTTGCGGTTTATGACGCGTACGACGGCTATTCGCGCGCTTGTAAGCTCGGCAATGACGACGGCTGCAGGGCTTTGGGATTTGAAAACTACGAAAAAAATATCGAAATTTACGAAAAATTCGAGTCCATCGCGGAGGGTTGTAAATTCGGCAATATAGACGACTGCGAGCTGCTAAAAGCAAAAATAGCGGAGTTTTAGGCTCTGACCGATTTGGTCGGCCGCGATCTGTATTTTTCGTCAAATTTAAGCTGATTTTTGAGATTTATCCGCTTTGCTTAGCGGATAAATTTTATCTTTATTTGCAAGCAAATTTTACTTTATAAGATTTTAAAATCATTTACGGCGTCAAATTTACCGCTTAAAGCGAAGCCTAGTTTCAACCGAGTCCAAAGCCAAAACTTACCCAAATTTTTGTAAAATGCGGCAAATTTACGGAAAACAGAGCCGAAAAAATGGATAGAATAGTCGAAATAGAAAAAATAAGCTTTGAAAACGATTTTGAGGTGTCGCTGCGCCCAACGCGCTTTGAGGACTACATCGGGCAGGAAAAAATCAAGCAAAATTTAGGCGTATTTATAAAGGCCGCCAAAAAGCGCGGCGAGTGCCTGGATCACGTGCTTTTCTACGGGCCTCCGGGCCTTGGTAAGACGACGCTGGCGCACATCATCGCAAACGAAATGGGCGTTAGCATCAAGATGACGGCCGCTCCGATGATAGAAAAAAGCGGCGATCTAGCCGCGGTGCTAACCAACCTCCAAGAGGGCGACGTGCTGTTTATCGACGAGATACACCGCCTAAGCCCCGCGATCGAGGAGGTGCTGTATCCGGCGATGGAGGACTTTCGCCTAGACATCATCATCGGCTCCGGGCCTGCGGCGCAGACTATCAAGATCGACCTGCCTAAATTTACGCTCATCGGCGCTACGACGCGCGCGGGTATGATTTCAGCACCCCTACGGGATCGCTTCGGGATGGATTTTAGGCTGCAGTTTTACACCAGAGAGGAGCTGGCTCGTATCGTGCAGATCGCCTCTGTAAAGCTTGGCAAAGAATGCGAAAAAGCCGCCGCTCTCGAGGTCGCCGCTCGCTCGCGCGCTACGCCCAGGATCGCGCTGCGGCTGCTAAAGCGCATACGAGACTTCGCCGAGGTAAACGACGAAGCCATCATCTCGCAACCTCGCGCCAAAGAGGCTCTGGATGCGCTTGGCGTAAACGACATCGGCTTTGACGAGATGGATATCAAGTACCTAGAAATCCTGCTCGCCGCCAAACGCCGCCCGATGGGTCTAAGCACGATCGCGGCAGCTCTAAGCGAGGACGAGGGCACGGTCGAGGACGTGATCGAGCCCTATCTGCTCGCTAACGGCTACATCGAGCGCACGGCAAAGGGCAGGCTAGCAAGCGCCAAAGCCTACGAGGCGTTTAAGCTCAAATTTGACGCAGATACGCAAAAGGGACTCTTTGAGGAGTGAGGCAAATTCGGCTCGCTCGTAAAATTTAATCGCCAAATTTTAGTCGCTTTTTGCTCGGGAAATTATCTTGGGTTTAAATTTGACGAACGTAAAAATCGTCGTCGTTTGCGCGCGGGTAAAATTTGATCGTATTTTTGTCGATAATTAAGAGAGGCGTGAATTTAGCCGCTACGAAATTTTGTCAATTTTAAAACGAAAGTCGTAGGTTTGGTGAAATTTGAGCGAAAATCGCGCGAAAATTTGATTTTATTTACGGCTTGGAATATTGAGAAGTCGTCTGTAAATTTCGTCGCGAGAGCAAAAACCCAAAGCGCAGAAATTTGAAATTTTATTTCAAACTAACAGTCCAAGAGCCTTTGTTGGTTTCAATCCCTGCTTCTAGGGGATCGCAGTTTACGTTAATTCCCTCCTTATCTCCAAAATTAAGCTCAAGCGCATTGTCCTTGCCGTATTTATCGTAAAAATCCGGTATATCTAGAGTTTCGATCGTTTCGTATTTTTTAGCGTCATTTACATCCACGCTGTATTTATCCTTACTAGCTCTAAAGCTAAAATAATATTTCTTATCTTTAGATGTTTTATGCCAAAATGCAGGACAGTTTCCCCTGTTTACAATCAGGCCATATATCCTAAGTCCGTCTTCTAGCGAGGTTATGACAATCGCTCCACTTCTAAACTGCACCTCAAGAGGCGCCTCATCCGCCGCCTTTGCTCCTTCGCTGCCGCAGCCTATGAGTATCGCCGCAGCTAACGCTAAACTTAGCTTCGTCATTTGTCTTCTCCTTTTAGTTTTTTAATAGCTTCTTTTCTTTGCCCGTCTTTGGGCTCACCAAGGCTAGGTAAAGTTTCTAAAAGCCCTGCAGCAAGCTCCTCGGAAATCAAAAAATAGCAAGGATCGCCGTTTCTAGTAATGGGATAGCCGTTTTTGCCCTCCATAGAGCTTTTCCACCTCATACCTACGCGCCAACCGCCCATACTACCGCTAAAACCATAAACGACCTCAAAGTCGCCCTTTTCGTAAAACGTTTCGGACTTAACGTCAAACGGATAAAAACCGCTCATTAATCTCCTTTAAATGAAATACAAAGGCATTCTTGGGGGCGGCCGGGGGGGGGGGCGGGG
>CAUQCZ010000208.1:0-2944 GCA_963516335.1 uncultured Campylobacter sp.
TCGTCGTGGCTAGCCTCGACGGCGACGGCAACTAGGCGGCTAACGCCGATGCCGTAGCACCCCATGATAAACGGTTTTGCCTTGCCGTTTTCGTCCAAAAACGTCGCACCCATCGGCTCTGAGTACTTGGTGCCCAGCTTAAATATATGCCCGACCTCGATACCTTTGCTAACGCTTAAATTTCCGCCGCAGCAAGGGCATTTATCGCCCGCTTTTACGGCGGTTAGGTCCTTGAAACGCTCCGCGTTAAAGCTGCTAACGCTAACGCCGACAAAGTGATAATCCCACTCGTTTGCGCCGCAGATCATCTGCGATTCGCCCTGAAGCTCTTTATCGATATAAAACTCCACGCCCTTTAGCCCGACCGGCCCGCAAAATCCGCCGACTAGCCCGGCTGCTGCAATCTCAGTCTCGGTTGCGTCCGCTAGCTCAACCGCGCCGCAGGCGTTTTGAGCTTTGACCTCTTGCAGCTCGTCCTCGCCGCGCACGAAAAATACCACGATTTTCTCGCTCTTTTCGCCTTTGGCGCCAATAAAAATCGCCTTTTTTATCACCGCTTTTATGCAGTAAAACTCGTCGACTCTAAAAAACTCCGCCACGTCTTTGATGGTTTTGGCGTTTGGCGTTAAAAATTTAGCCGCATCGGCCTCGGGCCTTTCGGCCTGCGTCGTTCGTTTTGCGCGGGTTGCGGCCTCTACGTTTGCGGCGTAGTCGCAGTTCTCGCAGACGATGATATCGTCCTCACCGCTATTTGCAAGCACCATAAATTCCTTGCTTCCGCTACCGCCTATTGCGCCGCTATCGGCTCTAACCGCGCGGAAATTTAACCCGAGGCGAGTAAAAATTTTACTATAAGTTTTTTCCATCAGATCAAATTCGCGGTCCAGATCCTCGGCGCTTGCGTGAAAGCTATACGCATCTTTCATTATAAACTCGCGCCCTCTAAGTAGCCCAAATCTCGGCCTTGCCTCATCTCTAAATTTAGTATTGACGTGATATAAATTTAGCGGCAGCTGCTTATAGGACGTTACCTTGCCTCGCACGAGCGCGACCACGCTCTCTTCGTTTGTCGGGCTTAAAACGAAGTCGTTTTCTTTGCGGTCTTTAAAGCGCAAAAGCTCCTTGCCGTAAAACTCATACCGTCCGCTCTCGCGCCAAAGATCCGCAGACGTGACGAAACTCATCAGGATTTCTTGCGAGCCGGCCTCATCCATCTCTTCTTTTATGATGTTTGTTATATTTTCAAGCACCCGTTTGCCAAGCGGCAAAAAGTTGTAAAGTCCGCTACCTACCTGTTCGGCGTAGCCCGCTCGGAGTAAAAATTTATGACTCGCCAGGCTTGCGTCTTTTGGCGCTTCTTTTGCCGTCGGCGCGTAAAGTTTGCTAAATTTCATTCGTTCTCCCATTCAAATTCGTTATTTTCTTCTTGCGGCGTTTGCTCCGCGACGTTAAAGACTTCCCCGATCGCCCTTAGTTGCGCTTCGCTTCCCGCGGCTCCGGCGAGGTTTTTTAAATTTATCGTCGGCGCGTGCAAAAATGCCTTAAAAACCTGATGTATGAGGCGGTACGCCTCCTCTTTGTCGCTATGTTTTAGATAGCCCTTTTTTAGGGCTTTTGCTAGCTCTCTTTGGGCGCACTCTTTGGCCTGCTCTCTTATGCCTTTGATTAGCGGCGTGACGGCTAGCTCACGCAGCATTTGGAAAAACGCCGCCGTATTTCGCCCGACGATGCCGTATGCGATCTGAGCTTGCTCTTCGCGCAGGGCTAGGTTTTTATTTACGATTTCTTGCAGGTCGTCCACGGCGTAAATTTTGATATTTTCACTTTGCGTGATCGCGATATCGCGAGGCACGGCTATGTCGAAAAAGTAGCGCTTAAACTCCTTTGGCTCCACCATCGCGTCGATCAAAACCGGATGCGGCGCGGCGGTTGCGGAAAATATTATTTGATATTTATTTATGTACTGCGCTACGTTTGAAAGCGAGTCGTACTCGTTATTATCCCCCAGCGTCAGAGCTAAATTTTTAGCGCGCTCTTTATTTCGGCTGATGATTATCGTTCGCGCGCCGCTTGCGATTAAGTGCTTTGCGGCTAGCTCCGCCATCTCGCCCGCGCCCACTATCACGGCGACCATACCGTTTAGCGTGCCAAAAATTTCCTTTGCTTTAGCTACCGCGACGCTTGAGACCGATATCGGATTTTTGGAGATTTCGGTTTTATTTCGCACCTCCGCCGCGCACTTAAAGGCAAACTCCATCGCCCGTCCGAGCTTTGCGCCGCATTTGCCGTTAGCGCGGGCAAATTTATACGCCTCTTTTAGCTGTCCCGCAATCTGCGTTTCGCCGATAACAAGACTATCCAGCGAGCTAGCCACGGCAAAGAGGTGGTGCACGGCGCCGTTATCCTCGTAGACGTCGGCTCTGCTTTGCAACTCCTCAAAAGGGATGCCGCAGATGAGCGACATGCAGGCGATGATATGTTTGCTAGCGCCTTCGACGGTCTTTACGCTAGCGATGATCTCGACGCGGTTGCAGGTGCTTAGCACCATGCACTCGTTGATGTTTTGGCTGGAGCTAATGAGACGTAAAATTTCATTTTTGCGCTCGATGTTAGAAAAAGAGAGCTTTTCGCGCACGGAGATATCGGTGTTTTTATGCGTAAAGCTCACGCTTGCGTAATGCATTAAAATTCCCTGTCTATCATTGATTTTACGATACTTTCTAGGCCGTCTACGTTAAATTTTTCTACCGATTTTATCGCCTGTTCGCCTAAATTTTTAGCCGCTTCTATACTTTTTTTTATCGCGCCCGTTTCGTTCATCTTCGCCCTCACCCAGCATCGCTCGGTCTCGCTAAGATCTTTTTTAAACAGGCTTTTTAGCTTCTCTTTGTCCGATTCGTTTAAGCTTTCGTAAAGATAAATGTAAGGCAGCGTCGTTTTACCC
>CAUQCZ010000209.1:0-2941 GCA_963516335.1 uncultured Campylobacter sp.
AATGAAACCAAAAATGAGCGGTTAGTAAATGTTGCGTCTTGGCGCGGTTTTAGTAAGCGGGTATATAAAATTTATTCGTTTGCCGACTTGGCGATAGGCGGCTAAATTACGGCGCCTAGCCTTTGCAAAAACCGCCCGAGCAGGCGCAAGCAGCTAAAATTTAAGCATTTTTACCGTAAAATCCATGCCTGATTTTGACTTAAAGGAAATAAAATGATTTTTAAATTTATCTGTGTGCTGGCGCTCATTTCTAGCGTGAGTTTTGCCGCGCCTTATAAACCTTACGACCACGCGGCGATGCTAAAAAAGGACGCTAGCGGCAAGCAAAGCATCGACATCGGCGGCATTTTTAGCGCGGTGGACGAGCTGTGGGCGCATGCGCGTCAGTATCCGCTAGCTTTTGATTCGCAAAGCGACCGGGAGCGCGCATCT
Source organism: uncultured Campylobacter sp. (assembly GCA_963516335.1). Lineage (GTDB taxonomy): Bacteria > Campylobacterota > Campylobacteria > Campylobacterales > Campylobacteraceae > Campylobacter_A. The sequence continues at coordinate 433 of CAUQCZ010000209.1, forward strand.
AGCGATTTACAGACGCTAGATAAGGCCTTTGCGTTTTTAAAAGAGCAGGGCTTGGCGGCAAATTTAGATGAGGACGCACGGGCGTATTTTGAGCTTTCGCAGGCTAGGATTTTTACGATGGAGCATAACTTTGACATCGCTGGCGCGGCGCAAAAGGCGGATGCGGCGTATAAAAATTTATTGGCGCATCGTCCAAACGACGGCGAGATACATGCCGAATTCGGCGATTTTTTAGCAAATAGCGGGCGGCTAAGCGAGGCTAAAAACGAGTTTGAAACCGCTTTAAAACTAGGACAAAAGCGCGCAGATATGGGACTTGCGATGATTTGCCTGATGCAAAAAGACGAGATTTGCGCTAAATCCTATCTACAAAAATACTTAGATTTTTATCCAAACGACAAATTTGCGCGAGAAATTTTAGGCGCGATAGAGGACGGAAGCCTAAAAATCGAGGAGCGGCGCTAAGGTTTGTTTGCGTTGCGGCTAGCGATAAATGCGGCGATTGCGAGTTCCAGCCAAGGCTTAAATTTCGGCTAAATTTTAGCACCTAGAGAGAAATTTAAGCATTTTTTGTTTGCCGCTTCTCGCGCGGAAAGTTTTGCGCGAGGCATGCATAATCGCCGCCGGTAGCGTGAGCTAGGTAAGAATTTAACAAAGCGCGCGCCGTTTTAGCTAGCGCAAATTTAACGCCGAAAAACTTAGCCGAATTTGCTCGCCAACCCCCGCGTCTTTAAGGGCAAATTTAAAAACTCGGTGTAAAATTTAGCTAATTTGCCGCAGTTACGCAAAGGCAAATTTAAAGGAAAAACATGCCGCGACCGACAAATAAAATAGACCTGCTAAACGCTTCAGAGACAAATTTTAAAAAACTTTTGTCGCTAGTTGAGAGCTTGAGCGAGGCGCAGCAAGAGGCTAAATTTGACTTCGAGGATAGAGATAAATGCGTCCGCGATGTGCTAGCGCATCTTTACGAGTGGCACTTGCTTTTGATAAATTTCATCCAAAAAAACTTAAGCGGCGAGCGCAGCGCGTTTTTGCCGCAACCGTACAACTGGAAAACCTACCCGCAGATGAACGCGCAAATTTGGCGCAAGCACCAAGATACGCCGCTTTGCGAGACTAAAGCGCTGCTAGCGCAAACCCACGAAAAAGTAATGGCGCTTACGGCAAATTTTAGCGACGAGGAGCTTTTTACTCGCGGGCATTTTGATTTTACCGGCAAGTTAAATCTAGCCTCCTACGTCGCCGGCAGCGCCTCATCGCACTACGACTGGGCGATAAAAAAGATAAAAAAACATAAGAAAAGTTTGGAAAATTAGTTTGCGGCTTTCGTTAAATTTAGACCGAATTTCGCGCGTTTGCAAACGTATTAAATTTATGCGGGCGTGGGCGGATTTTGATTACTGCATTTGCAGCGCAAATTTGATTTTGTATCAATTTTAAGCGATTTTAAATTCAGCGTAGCTAAATGGGGCGAATTCATATATTAAATTTACCGCGTGTTTTGCGTAAATTTAATCCATAAGCGTCGCAAGCAGATTAAACCGAACGCATAAATTTAAACCGCATGCGAGCCTTAAAGCAAATTTAGCCATAGTCGCAAGAGCGCAGTAGATTTGCCCGAAACTCGCAGCCTAAGCGCCGAAAAATAAAACGTAAATTCGCCGCTCGCGTTAAATTTGCGCGGATCTTTTAAGGCTAAATCCGTGCCGAAAAACGCAAAAATTAAACACGTAAATACGGCGCGAGGATTAAATTTAGCTCTGTTTGCGCTTGCGTTTGTTTAATTTAATGCGGCAAAACGTACGGATAAGAAGCGGTTTGCGGTGCGTAGCTTGCGAAACGCTTTAAAACCGTATCAAAAAATGGCTCTGTAGATTTCCGGTTTTTCGTAAATTTAAACGTCGAATAAATCCGCGCTCTAAACAAAACTCGCGGCAACTAAAACCGATCGGGATAAATTTATAAAATTAAACGAGCAAATTTAAAATATATCCAAAAATACTCCCAAAAATACCAAACGAAATCAAAAACTTTGCATTGCACCCTATTTGAGTTTATTTTCGGCGGACAAACCGCGGACGCACGCATTTTAGCGCCGCAAAAAGGCGTTTTAAACTCCAAAATTAAATTTATGGCTTACGTCAAATTTATGCGGGTTTGCGAGGCTAAATTTACGCCTCAAAACGCAAAAATCAGATAAAAGGGTAGCGGACGCGTCAAATTTGCGTCCGCATTAGAGTGGTTAGTTTAGAAGGTTAAATTTATATCCGAGTTGTAGCCAAAGCTCGTTGTTATCGGTCTTTCTAACGGCTCCTCTGGTATCAAAGTTCTTTCTCTCAAGAGCCGTGTAGGTGACGCTTGCGCTTAGCCCTTTGACCCACGGCATATCGTAGCTAGCCTGCGCCGCCCAGCCTTGGACGTTCATATGCGTGTTAGCCGCGGTCGGACCGGCGTTACGGTGAGGGGCGTCTTGCCTGCCTTTTACTAGATGTAGTTTTGCTTTTAA
>CAUQCZ010000210.1:0-2922 GCA_963516335.1 uncultured Campylobacter sp.
AAAGCGTGCGCAGTATGATCGCCATGGCGACGAGATGTTCGGCGGACAGAATTTCCATGACTTTGCGAGCAGCTCGGGCATGGGAAATTTGGACGAAATTTTAAAAAATATCTTCGGCGGCGGCTTTAGCGGTAGCGCTAGCGGTTTTGGCGGTTTTTCTAGCAGGGGCGGTTTTAGCGGCTTTAGGCAGACGGGCGGATTTGGCGGCTTTGAGGACGAGGAGGATATGGACTCGCGGGCAAAGGTAACTATCCCGTTTGACGTAGCGGTAAAAGGCGGCGAGCACTCGATAAATTTTAACGGTGAAAACATCAAAATAAAAATCCCAAACGGCATAAATAACGGCGAAAAGCTACGCATAAAAGGCAAAGGTATCGGCGGGCGCGGCGATATGATACTGACCGTAAATATCGCGCCTAGCGACGAGTACGAAAGGGACGGCGACGATCTATATAAAGACGTTTTGATACCTCTAAAAACGATGATGTTCGGCGGCAAGATAGAGGTAAAAACGCCTAAAAAAGACGTCACGATAAAAATCGCCGAAAACTCAAAATCTGGGCAAAAAATCAGGCTCAAAGGGTACGGCGTGCAAAATAGAAAAAGCGGGATATTCGGCGATCTCTACCTGCGAGCGCGCGTGTCTTTGCCGGACGTAAATGCCTTAGACGGCGAGCTAGCCGAGCTTATGAAGCAAAAACTCCCGGAGGTATAAGATGAAGCAATACGAAGAACCGGTTTATCTAATCAGCGTCGTAGCAAAGGTCCTCTCCATACATCCGCAAACGCTGCGCCAATATGAGCGCGAAGGGCTGCTATAGCCGTCAAGAACCGAGGGCAAGATGCGCCTTTACTCCGAAAAAGATATGGACCGCATCAAGATGATACTACGTCTAACGCGCGATCTTGGCGTAAATTTAGCAGGCGTTGATATCATCTTGCAGCTAAAAGATCAGATCGAGCAGTCTGAGGCCGTGATAAGGCAGATGAAAGAGGAGCTGGCTAAATTCGAACAAAACGCCGCGCCGTCCAAAAAAGCTCTGGTAAAGCGCAAAAATAGCTTTGATCTCATCTTTTACGATGATAAAAATTAATCCTTTTTATCCGTTAAAAAGGTAAAATCGGGTAAAATTTATTTACGAAACGCGCCAAATTTGAGGCTATTAGGGCGCTAAATTTAGCCTCAAATTTGTCCGCTTTGAACCCAAATGAGGCACAATGTTAGAAACTTTTTTACTATTTTTCTCTATCCTACTTATCGCTTGTATCGTCTCTAGCAAGGTTTCAGATAGATTCGGCGTTCCGTCCTTAGTCGTTTTTTTAGCAGTCGGCATGCTCGCAGGCTCGGACGGGCTGCTCGGACTTGCTTTTGATAATCGCCAAATCGCCCAAGACGTGGGCACTATCGCGCTTATTTTTATACTTTACGCGGGCGGTCTTGATACGAATCTAAAATCTATCCGCCCCGTCATGGTAAACGGCATCATCCTAGCGACTCTTGGCGTCGTGCTTACTGCTGGCATGATAGCCGTGCTGGTAAAATACCTGCTGGGCCTTGACTGGCTAGAGGCTTTGCTTTTTGGCTCTATCATCTCCTCGACCGACGCTGCCGCGGTGTTTGCGATACTAGGAGCAAAGGAAATTTCGCTGCGAAACAACATTCGCCCGCTTTTGGAGCTAGAGTCCGGATCAAACGACCCGATGGCGATCTTTTTAACCGTCACAATACTGCAAATCATCTCCATAGCTACGATCCCTAGCGTTCCGGACGTCGCGCTTACGTTAGTAAAGCAGTTTTTGCTAGGCGGGCTGATGGGCTATATGTTCGGCGTCGCGCTACCGGGACTTTTTAACCGCCTTAGGCTTGAGTACTGGGGACTTTACCCCGTGTTTTCGATGGCTTGGGTCATGCTTTTATACGTGCTGGCGGGTAAGGTCGGCGGTAACGGCTTTCTTGCCGTATATATCGCGGGAATGTTTATAAATAAAAAAGAGTTCGCGCATAAGAAAAATTTGATCGGTTTTCACGACGGTATCGCGTGGACGATGCAAATCGTCATCTTTTTGACGCTGGGGCTTTTGGTAAATCCCTCCCAACTGCCTGCCGTCGCGCTTGTGGGCGCCGTAGTAGCGTTTTGGATCATGTTCGTCGCGCGTCCTATGGGCGTTTTTCTCTCGCTTTTGCTTTCTAGGTATAATTTTAAAGAAAAGATATTTATATAATTGGTCGGACTTCGAGGCGTCGTTACTATAGTAAATTCGACCAAAACCTTAGGGGCAAATTTTTTTTGTAGTATTCGTCTCGATCATCATCCAGGGCATGACCCTAGAAAAGGTCGCGCAAAAATGCGGCGTCAAAGAAGAAGTCGCGCCAAAAGAGGTCGAGATGTCGAATTTACCGATCTTTTACCACACTTTACGCCAGCATACCATACGCTTTGACTCCGAAGTCGTAGGCAAAAACCTAGCCGAGCTTGAGCTGCCTAGCGACTTTTTGGTGCTACTCATCAAGCGCAAGGGCGAATACATCAAACCGACGGGCTCATCGGTGTTTGAAGAGGGCGACTTGCTGCTCATTCAGTGCGAGGACGAAAACAAATACAACGAAACCTTAAAGACGTTTACGGCGTAAATTTGCCGCCGTTTGCGTAAAATTTAAAGAAAGGAAAAAGAAATGAAATTTGATGAAATGACTTTATCTACATTCTCAAGTGCGTTTCGTAGAATAAGAAATAAAAAGGGGCTTAATAAAAATAAAGATAAAGGCGTTAAAAATGAAAAATAAAGCATTAATTATAGCTATGCTTTTAAGTGCGTTTAGTTTAAGCGTTTTTGCTAAAGTGGATTGTAGCGACCCTAAAAATCGCCCTCGTATGGTAGCAGGAATATTAATGGGGGGGAAAAAGAGTGTTTTGTTAATAG
>CAUQCZ010000211.1:0-2917 GCA_963516335.1 uncultured Campylobacter sp.
ATGCCTCACCGCGTAAATAAAACTACCGGAGAGTATTGACACAAATGACCAGCATTTGCATTGACGCTATGGGCGGCGACTTCGGTCCGCAGCCTATTATCGGCGGCGTGATCGAAGCTTTAAAGGAAGTAAAATTTGAAGCTGTCTTGGTAGGCGATACGAAAATTTTGGAAAGTCTCGTCCCACAAAATTTAAAACAATACGTAAAATTTATTCAAGCCGACGAGATTATTTCTATGAGCGACGGCGCCACTGATGCGCTAAAGCGAAAGGAAAGTAGTATTTTTAAGGCTATCGAGCTACTTAAAAATAAACAAACCAAGGCCGTAGTTTCTGCCGGACACAGCGGAGCTACGATGAGCCTTGCCACTCTTCGAGTCGGACGCCTAAAAAATGTTTCGCGTCCGGCTATTGCGACGTTGATGCCAAATGTTACCGGCGGTAAAACTCTAGTTTTGGACGTCGGCGCGAACGTAGACTGTAGGCCGGAACATTTGTTTCAGTTTGCGGTAATGGGCGAAGCTTACGCAAAGGAAATTTTAAAAACAGAGTCGCCTAAGGTAGCGCTTTTATCAAACGGCGAAGAAGAGTGCAAGGGCAACGATGTTACCAAGGAAGCCTTTGCGATGATTTCAAAACTTGATAGTTTCGTAGGCAATGCCGAAGGCAATCAAGTCTTTGACGGAAGCGTCGACGTCATAGTTTGTGACGGATTCGTGGGAAATATTTTGCTAAAAACTAGCGAAGGCGTAGCCGATGCAATCAGCAAGATTATTAAAAAGCACGTTAAAAAATCTCCCGTAGCAATCGCCGGTTCGCTTCTCATGAAAAAAGTTTTTAAGACTTTAAAACAACAAGTCGACTACGATGAATACGGGGGAGCGCCGCTGCTAGGCGTAGACGGTTGCGTAATAATCAGTCACGGAAAAAGTACCTCTAAAGCTATCAAAAATGCGATATTTCAAGCATTAAATTTCGCAGATTCTAATATAAATAAAGTTATCGAAGACGAGCTTTCACGCTTTGCCAAATAAAATATAAGGTTAATATAAATGCCAAAAGCCTCGTTAATATCCATAGCTGCATATACCCCTGCTAAAATTTTAACGAATTTAGATCTTGAAAAAATGGTAGAAACAAGCGACGAATGGATAACTAAACGAACTGGTATTAAGCAAAGGCGAATAGCGCAGGATGAAGATACTAGCGACTTGGGAACAAAGGCGGCGAAGTTGGCGATCGAAAGAGCAAATCTGAGAGCAAAAGATATTGATGCCGTCATTTGCGCGACTATCTCTCCCGATCATTTTTGCATGCCCTCGACCGCCTGCAAAATCGCTAAAAATTTGGGCATAAACTCTGTTACGACGTTTGATATAAGCGCAGCTTGTACCGGTTTTATCTATTTGCTTGAACTTGCTAAGTCCCTAATAGAAAGCGGCAGTAAAAAAAATATACTCATAATCGGAGCCGAAAAACTAAGTAAAATAGTAGATTGGGCGGATAGGACGACTTGTATACTATTTGCCGACGGAGCCGGCGCGGCAGTCGTAAGCGCCGATAGTAAAAATGAGATTATAGACGTGCATACCGCAGCCGACGGCAACTATGCCGAGCTACTTATCACGCCGGGCGGCGAAGAAAAATTTATTAAAATGTCCGGTAACGAGGTTTTTAAAGTTGCGGTTCAAACATTAACCAAAGACGTTGTAGAAATTTTAGAAAGGAATAAAATCTCCAGCGACAAAATCGATCTTTTTATTCCGCATCAGGCAAATTTGCGCATTATCGAAGCGGTTAAACAACGTTTAAATTTTTCAGACGAACAATGCGTAATAACGGTCGGAAAATACGGTAACACTAGCTCGGCTTCCATACCGATGGCAATGAACGACGCTTATGAGGCCGGTAGGCTTAAAAACGGCGATTTGATTTTATTGGATGCTTTTGGAGGCGGCTTTACTTGGGGTTCGGCTTTACTCAAATTCGGCGGCGAAGACTACAAAAGATAATTTCTAAAAATGCGATAATTTCTGTAAATTTAGGTTATTTTAAATAACAGCAATTTGCTTTAAATAAATTTCGAAATTTTACTCTATTGCAATGACAACCTTCCTAAAATCAGCCGAATACGATAAACAAATTATTTCTCTAAGCGCTACGACATGCTAGTAAATGGATTTTACGAAATCTTTTTCTTGCAAAGGTAGAGGGGCTGGTCAAAGCCATAGTCTTCATAGTCCCCGGTTTAGGCGGCGATGCGAACGATAGTTACCGCGAGCATCTAGCGCAGTTTGTATCCGATAAATTTAACCTAGAGTAAATTACCGCAGTATGGGCAATAGGCCGCAAAACGGAGCGACTTATTTTTTAGAGACCTAGATAAAATAGTTTTCAAGAAAAAACCCAAAAATTTTGAGCAAAATTAGTATCGAAACGCTACCTGCGCTAGATACTAAAATTAACAAAAGCGAACGGCGATTTGCCGAGCGATTTTAAATCGCAAATGTTGGTTATACTGCAACCGACTAAAAACGAATATCAAAATTTTATCAGCATGCAAGCTCAAGACGAGATAGAGACTGCGCTTTTATTAAGACAGTCTGCCGCTTAAATATGCAACCGATAAACATTAGCCGTAGTATTAACTGGCAGTTTGCGCGGAGCATATATAAACGCCCTAGCGGCAAATTTTGCGCTGCGGTTATAAAGGCCGTTTTGGGCTTATAATGGCTACGCAAAGCTAAACCGGAAACTTACGGATCTTGACAAAGAAGTAGATTACGCCAAATTTAGCAAATATTTTACCGATATATTTTAAAGGCATCGGTATCTGCATCTTTGCTAAAAAACTCAGGCGTCGTTAAAGGTCCTTGCTTTACTTTTATGGGCGCGCGAAGATAGACGAAGCTCGCTG
>CAUQCZ010000212.1:0-2890 GCA_963516335.1 uncultured Campylobacter sp.
TATCTGGGCATCCCCTATCACGTGCTTGATTTGCAAGAGCAGTTTGACAGATACGTCTATACGCCGTTTGTTAGCTCATATAAAGAGGGCAAGACGCCAAATCCCTGCGCGCTTTGTAACCACTTTATAAAATTCGGCGAGCTGCTAAAATTTGCTAAAAGTATCGGCTGCGAAAAGCTCGCCACGGGCCACTATATCCGCGTGCAAGATGGCTTTATCAGAGTCGCCGCCGATCCTAGCAAAGACCAGAGCTACTTCGTAGCGCAGGTACCAAAGGAGATAATCGCCGATATGATTTTCCCGCTCGGGGATAAATTTAAAAAAGATATAAAAGAGCTGGCAAAATCTCTACCGAACTTTCGCGAATACGGCGAACAAGCCGAGAGTAGCGAGATTTGCTTCGTCGAGGATACCTATATCGAGGTGCTAAACAAGCACTACGAGACGGATCTGCCCGGCGACGTGGTCGATAGCTCTGGGCGCGTGATCGGGCGACATAGCGGCTACATGCGCTACACGATCGGTAAGAGGCGCGGATTTGAGGTATTTGGGGCGCACGAGCCGCATTTCGTGCTAGCTATCGACGCGGCAAATAACCGTATCGTCGTAGGCAGCAAAGAGGAGCTCGAGCGCGGCAAGATCGCTGTAAATAGCCTAAATTTGTTCACGGACGAGAGCGAGTTTGACTGCGACGTCAAGGTTCGTTACCGCAGTATCGGGCTAAACGCGCACGTAAAAGTGCTAGATGGCGGCACAGCCGAGGTCGAGCTAAAACAGAGCGCGTTTGGCGTGGCTAGCGGACAGCTCGCGGTATTTTACAGAGGCGAGCTGGTTATCGGCAGCGGATTTATCTTATAAACGATACGTAAACCGATTAGTTTATGCAAGAGCGGGTGTAAATTTAGTTTTTGCGCGCTTTTGCAAATTTAGTTGCTAAATTTAATTCAGACCCCATTTGCTTATAAAATATCCGCGCGTCAGGGTAAATTTTGTATACTTAAAAATCCGTCGGCGCAATTTGGGTAACGTAAGTCGTAAACTCAAAAAGGCAGGCATCTTTGCTTTGCCCATTTACGGCTTTTGCAAATGTCCGCGCCAGCAAAGGTACGCGGCTGCGTAAACATTAAAACAAGCGCATTTTGCTACAAAAAGTTAGAAAAAAATCATCGTTGGCAAATCGTTTTTAATCATAACGCTAAATTTCTTTACTAAATCTGATATTTGAGATTTAGTTATAATTGTTTAGCAAGATAATCTTACGGCAATAAATTTAGCGGTTTATTATCTTAAAAATTACCTCGGATATAAATTTGACAGCGCTGCCTTTTGATTAATTTCTATTAAATCTGTATGCGTGCATTTTATGATCTAGGGGTTTTAAAAATTTCGCCGAATTTGATTAAATCCTTGCTAAATTTTATTAATCCTTTATTTTAAGATAAGTAAAATACGACTTAAGAAATCGGGTCGATTTTACCTTTTTAAAGGATACTTCATGAATTTTTCAAATTCAAAATGGTTTATCGTTTCAGGTGCGGCGCTCGGCGCTTTAGGCGCGCTACTTGTGTATTTCGGCAACCCCGGCAACATGGGCGTTTGCGCGGCTTGCTTTTTACGCGATACGGCGGGAGCTCTGGGCTTTCACCGTGCAGGAGTCGTGCAGTACGTGCGCCCGGAGATCATCGGGCTTATTTTGGGCGGCTTTTTGGCTAGCGTGCTTTGGACGAAGGAGTTTAGCGCGACCACGGGCTCATCGCCTTTTGTGCGCTTTTTTCTCGGATTTTTCGCGATGATCGGCTGCCTCGTGTTTTTGGGCTGCCCGTGGAGGGCGTTTTTGCGTCTGGGCGGCGGCGATATGACGGCGATTGCGGGAGTCGTAGGTGTTTTTGCGGGCGTGTGCGCGGGCGTATTTTTCAAAAAGCTCGGCTACGGCCTCACGCACGAGACTAAAACTCAGGCCGCGATAGGCGTTTTGCCGACGGTTATGGGTATTTTGTTACTTGCCGCGCTTGCGTTTGGACTAAAGCTCGGCGAAAACGGCGCGCTTTTTAGCTCCGCAAAAGGCCCGGGCTCCATGCACGCTCCTATCCTGATCTCGCTTGGTTTTAGCGTCGCCCTGGGCGCGCTAATGCACAAAAGCAAATTTTGCAGCGTCGGGGCGTTTGGCAGGCTTTTTAAAAAGGATTTCTCGATGTTTACGGGGATCATCAGCATCGTGGTCTTTGCCAGCATCGTAAATTTAGCGCTCGGGCAGTATAAATTCGGCTTTGAAGGCCAGCCTATCGCGCACAACGACGTGCTTTGGAACTTCCTTAGCATGACGCTAGCAGGGCTTTGCTTTAGCCTCGGCGAAGGCTGCCCGGGCAAGCATCTCGTGCAAATGGGCACTGGCAATCTAAGCTCGGTAATCTTCGTCATCGGTATGGCGGCGGGCGCGGCCGTAGCGCATAACTTCTTGCTCGCCAGCTCTCCGAGCGCCGTAACGGCGGCGGCTCCGTGGGCGGTGGCGATGGGGTTTGTTTTTGCGGTTTATGTGGGATTTTTTCACAAAAAAGCCGCTTGATTCCCCATAAACGACGGATTTTAGAGTAATTTTTTCTATACCCGCTTTGGTTACGGACGACGAGTCCGCGCCATTGCGGGTAAGAAAAAATTATTTAAACTACGCCTATTGCGTCTTGAATATTTGTCGCACATCTTGCTAAATTTGTAAATTTGACTGCATAAATTTAAAACCTTGCTAAATTTGACATTTTCGCGGTGCGGATCTGGGCGAGCAAAGGACGAAATGCCGAATTTTCAAATTTGATTTATATAAAAAGCGAGCTGGAATTTGCAAAATTTGATAGCGATCGGGAGTAAAAGCGGGCTAAAACGTCATGATCTAGCC
>CAUQCZ010000213.1:0-2846 GCA_963516335.1 uncultured Campylobacter sp.
CTACGAGCTCGCTAAAATTTCGCGGTCTATATCTAAGCGCTAATGCTTGCAACACGGATTTTTCCTTAAATTTAAGATGAGATATTCTACTTTTTTTTGGATAAAAATTTAATATATTACGGCTCGGCGCGTCGCGAGGCGGGATAAATTTCGGCGAGGAAATTTGCCTGCAAGCACGAATCCGTCGCATGCGGGTATCAGGCGAGCAAATTTGACGCGCGCTGCTTGCTCACGATAAACCGCGATAAATTTAACGCAAAATAGTCTCGCCAAAACGCCGTCAAATTTAGCCGCGGCAATTTTGGTAATTTGGCGAAATTTGCTATAATCGGGCGAAAATGAAATTCAAAAAAGGGAGAAAATGAGAAAAGTTATATTATGCGCGGTTGTTTTGGCATTTGGATTATTAGCTGCGGGTTGCGAGAGGAACGACTACCAGCACCCGATGTACCGCTCAACGAAAAATAAATAAATCAAAATCAGGCGGTTACTCGCCGCCTTAATCTTAAATTTATCTAGCTAACGTTTTATAAATTTTGACGCACTAAAATAAAAAAGCGGCAAATTTTAGCAAACGAAGCGGATCAAATTTGAGCTAAATTTATTTACTCAAATTTGATCCCGGTGCCGCGCCCTAAATTTATCGGCCAAAGGGCTCAAATCGGCTACAGATCGCCAAACAGCGCTTTTAGATCCTTCGCGTTTTCATCTTTGCTCTCGCCTCTAGCGCCTAGCTCGTTTAGCTCGATCTCATAGCCCGTTAGCATGCTAGCTAGCCTGATATTTATGCCGCTCTTGCCGATAGCCTTGCTCTTTTGCTCGGTTACTAGACTCACGACGGCTTTGTTGTTCTCGCCGATTTTAACCGAGCTGATGATCGCTGGCGCCATCGCTCGCGTGATGAGGATAGTAGGCTCGGCCGAATACTCGATCGCGTCGATATTTTCGCCGTTTAGCTCTTTTGTCACGGCGTTTATGCGCACGCCTTTGGTGCCCACGGTCGCGCCCACGGGATCGACGTTAGGCGAGGTGGCTACGAGCGCTACTTTGGCGCGTTCGCCCGGGATTCTAGCGCTTGCCGCGATAAGCACGAGACCGTCTTTGATCTCCGGTACTTCGGCTTTTAGCAGTGCTTCGAGAAATTTTGGCGACGTGCGGCTTAGCTCGACCTTGATGCCCATAGATTTGTCGATATAGACGCTTTTTATGACGGCTTTTACGACGTCGCCAGGTTTAAATTTCTCGCCTTTTATGCGGTTTTTGCGCGGCATCACGGCTCGCAGCTCGTCTATCTCGATGAAGGTATTTTCCTCGCTATCCACGCGCGTAACAGAGCCAAAAACCATGTGCCCGACCATGTCTTGATACTTTTGGAAGATTTTTTCCTCCATCAGGCGCTGGATGTGATACTCAAGCTCTTTATGAAGCGTCTGCGCGGCGGTTCGACCGAGGTTGTCGGTAGATAGCTCGTAGGTTAGCTCGTCGCCGATCTCTACTCCGCTATCGACCTTTCTAGCCTCTTTTAGACCTATAAAATGCTCGTTATCCTCAGCCAAGCGCTCGTCGCCGTCCTCGACAACGGTGATTTTTTGATATAGATGTAGGGTCTTGGTCGCATTATCTATAACCGCGTCGTATTCGTAGTTTTCGCCGTAAATTTTCTTTGCGGTATTGATAATAGCTCTTATGACGCGCTCTTTTACGTCTTCGATTTCAAGCCCTTTTTCATTTGCGATAGATTCTATGATATCTGCTATTTTCTCCATATTATTTTTTGCTCCGTTATTTATTTTTTGGGGAATTTTTGAGTTAGAGGGGTATTATACAAGCTTTATACTTTTAAGAAGTTTAATGCGTTTTTTAAGATGTTTTTGCTATATTCACAGATTAAATTAAAGATTTCAAAGGATTAAAGATGGAGCTAAAACTCGCTAGAACGCAACTTGACGCCAAACCAAAAACGATCTCTCTTGAAAAAATCGAAGCGGCATTTGCTAAAGATCCGCAACAAATTTTCTATTTCGACAGAGAAAATAGCCACAAACAACTCATCGCTTTGGTCGAATTTTTCGAGGAAAAAGGCCTTAGCGTCTATCACCGCACCGTTCGCTACGGCCTAGACGAAAACGACTACATGTACGAAGTGCATATTTTATAAGGCAAGTTTTGAGCAAAAAGGTATTTATCCAAACGCTAGGATGCGCTATGAACGTCCGCGACAGCGAGCATATCGTCGCCGAACTAAAAGAAAAGGAAAATTACGATTTAACGGACGATATCTCCGAGGCCGACCTCATCCTCATCAACACCTGCTCGGTGCGCGAAAAGCCCGTACATAAGCTTTTTAGCGAGGTCGGCGGCTTTGAAAAAGTAAAAAAAGCGGGCGCCAAAATCGGCGTTTGCGGCTGCACGGCAAGCCACCTGGGAAGCGAAATTTTTAAACGAGCGCCTTACGTGGATTTCGTTCTGGGCGCGCGAAACGTCAGCAAAATTTCAGCCGCGGTTAAGACGCCTAAATTTATCTCCACCGACATAAATCACGACGAGAGCGAGTATGCATTCGGCGAATTCCGCGGCTCGCCGTATAAAAGCCACATAAATATCTCGATCGGCTGCGATAAAAAATGCACCTACTGCATCGTCCCGCACACCAGAGGCGACGAGATCTCGATCCCTGCAAATTTGATCCTACGCGAAGTAAAAAAAGCCGCCGAGGGCGGAGCCAAGGAGATTTTCTTACTCGGGCAAAACGTAAACAACTACGGCAAGAGATTTTCGGGCGCGCACGAGAAGATAGACTTTAGCGACCTGCTCGTAAAGATCAGCGAGATACAGGGCGTCGAGCG
>CAUQCZ010000214.1:0-2836 GCA_963516335.1 uncultured Campylobacter sp.
ATCGTTAAGGACATAAAAGCGGGCAAACTAGTAGAGGGCGCTAGCACGCTAACGCAGCAGCTCGTTAAAAACATGGTATTAACCAGAGAAAAAAAGCTAACTCGTAAGCTAAAAGAGATGATCATCTCGATGAAACTGGAAAACGAGCTAACCAAAGAGCAAATTTTAGAGCGCTATCTAAATCACGTCTATCTAGGGCACGGCTATCACGGCATAAAAACCGCAGCAAAAGGATACTTTAGAAAGGAGCTTGACGAGCTCACGCTAAAAGAGATCGCTATTCTAGTGGGCTTGCCAAAAGCACCTAGCACCTACGACCCGACCCGCCACCTAGATCTATCGCTTAGCCGCGCAAACAACGTCATAGCAAGGATGAACGCGCTAGGCTGGATCAGCGACGCAGAGTACAAAGCCGCGCTAGTCGAGCAGCCCGTAGTTTTTGACGACACCCTCACGCAAAACAAAGCCCCGTATATCGTGGACGAGGTGCTAAAAGAGGCCTCAAAGCGCTTTGAGGATATAAAAACCGGCGGCTACGTCATCGAAACTAGCGTTGATTTAAAGGTGCAAGATATGGCGTCCGAGGCGCTAAAATACGGCTACAACGAGATACTAAAACGCAACAAATACGCAAACGCTAGCATCCTAAACGGCGCTATCGTCGTTACGCTACCCAAAACGGGCGAGATCCTCGCGCTAGTAGGGGGCGTAGACTACGCCAAAAGCAGCTACAACCGCGCCACGCAGAGTATGCGCCAGCCGGGATCTAGCTTTAAGCCCTTTATCTATCAAATAGCCCTAGACATGGGCTACTCGCCGATGAGCAAGGCTGCTGATATATCAAGGGTTTTTAACGAAGGCAGCCAGTACGAGTGGCGACCGAAAAACTACAGCGGCGGCTTCCAGGGCTATATCACGCTGCGAGAGGCTCTACGCCAGTCGCGCAACCTCGCTACGATAAATTTACTCGACGAGATCGGGCTTGATACGGCTTATAAAAAGCTAACCGAGATGGGCTTTAAAAACATCCCTAAAAACCTCTCTATCGCGCTTGGTAGCTTCGGTATCTCGCCGTTAGAGTTTGCCAAATTTTACTCGATGTTTCCAAACGGCGGCGAGATCGTGGAGCCAAGCCTCATAAAACGCATTATAAACTATCAAAATTTAGAAGCCGTTTTCGAGCCTGCGCGCGTATTTGTTACAGAACCCGAGCAGGCATATCTGATGACCGATATGATGAGGACAGTAGTAGAGCGCGGCACCGGGCAAAACGCCAGGCTAAACGGCGTGCAAGTCGCGGGTAAAACGGGAACGACGAATAATAACGTCGATGCGTGGTTTTGCGGATTTACGCCCGAGGTTGAGGTGCTAGTGTGGTACGGCAACGACGATAATACGCCGATGAGAAAGGTCGAGGGCGGCGGACGCACGGCGGCTCCGGTGTTTAAGAAATTTATGGAAAGCTATATGAAGGAGTATCCGCTAAAACAAAAAACCTTCGTCGAGCCAGAAGGCGTCTTTCATACCGCGCACGAGGGCTTAGCGGAGATATATACGAAGATCTCGCCCGTGCCTAAACCCGACGCCCAGGATATGCTAATAAAACAAGACGACGAGGGGCTGATTTTTTAGTTTGATAAATGTCGGCTAAATTTGAGCGATTTGCTATGTAAATTTAGCCGCTGATTCGCTAAATTTAAACCGTTCGTCAAAGCTATAACGCCCCAAACTCGCTCAAATTTGACTTATACTTTAAAACCAAGTTCGGCTGTGCGGTCAAATTTGATTTTGTTTAGACCCGAATTTTAAGCCCGCTTGCAGGTTTTAGCCGCGTCAATTTTAACACTTTTTAGCGCGGATAACAAGTCTCGTCAAATTTAAGCTTGCCTGCCAGACCGAGTTTAAGCGAGCTAAATTTACAAATCTGTCCGAATTGCAGCCCTGTCGCGTCCGGCAAAAACCGCGTCAAGCACGCTCAAAATTTAAACTACGCCTCGTCTTTTGAGATATACGTACTTCGGTTAAACAGATAGCATGCCGCAAAAATAACCAGACAAGCCGATAATACGTTTGAACCGCCCAAAAGCAAGTTCATCGTCTTTTCGTCATTTCTAGCGATTAGAGCCGCTATTATGAGCACAAGCGGATACAAGATCAAAGCAATGCTAGCTAAATTTTCAACCGTAAAAATCGTCAAACAAAGACGCTGATTTTTTATGAAAAATTTGCTGTATTTTTTCGTAGGGTAGCTTTTTAGGTAAATTTTCGTGAAAATATACGGCAAAATCAGCACCACGGCAAGGTATGCAACTCCTAAGATGTTTCCTATAAAGCCCGCAAACCACGAAACCATGAGCGTAAATCCGATAAATGCCATACTAGCGCGCCTAATAAGCCTATGCGCGTCATAACGATTTTTTAGACCCCAAGGTATTTGATCAAATTCCGCGTCCAGGTCGTTTAGCTCGTCTAGTTTTTCCTCTGTGGATTTCGCGCTTTGAGCTAGACCGGACTCCCTGCGCAGATCTGCCCTCTCGGGTGCGGGCTCATATGAGCTTATGTTCAAAGAGTAGCATACGGCAAAAATAAGCAAGCAAATCGGAGCCGCGACAAGGCCGTATAAAAACGCATAAATGCCATATCCGCTACTGCCACCTGAGAAAAACGACCCGATAATAAGCAAAATCGGATATAAAATCAAAACTATGCTGGCAAAATTTTCTATCCTAAAAGCCAGGAAGCTAGCGCGCTGATCCCTCACGAAAAGATAGCTGTATCGCTTGGTTTTACTTCGCCTTAAAACATAAATAGTAGCGCAAACAGGTAGGGCTATCTC
>CAUQCZ010000215.1:0-2836 GCA_963516335.1 uncultured Campylobacter sp.
CAGTTAGCCTGATGGCGTTTTAGACGCTCTGGCGTCCAGCCGGTTAGGCCGATGCTTTTTACGATGCTAGCGATCTCGCGAGTAGCAGCTTCAGGCCACTCGATCTTGCCTTCAGAGTCTCTGATCGTGCGAGTTAGCTCGTCATAGTAGCCTAGCCTTTTGGCAAGCTCAAATAAAATTTCTTGATCGGGCATACTCTCAAACAGAGGCTCTACGACCTGGCTTCTCCACTGGCCGCTACGGTTTGTCGCTACGACCGTGCCGCTGGTTTCAAACTGCGTCGCTGCAGGCAGTAGATAGACGCCGTCTTTTTTATTTGTTATAACGCCAGCATCGTTTACAAACGGGTCAGCCAAAACCAAAAGTTCGAGCCCGTCGAGGCCCTCTTGCACTTTTGCTTGTTGCGCTGTTGAAGTTATACCGTTGCCGATGACGATTAGCGCTTTTAGGCTATCGCCTGCGTTTTCAATCGGGTCATTGCCGTTTTTGCCGTCAAGTACGCCTGCCCACCAGCGAGCTAGGGTAAATCCCGGCTTAAACATCCATTCAGGCTTTACGAAATTTCCTTGTAGCCACTCGTAGTCTACTTTCCACATTTTAGCGAAGTATTTCCACGTGGCTTCGTTTTTAGCGTAGTAACCAGGCAAGCTATCGGGCGCATTTGCCATATCGCTAGCGCCTTGGACGTTGTCGTGACCGCGCAGGATGTTGCAGCCGCCGCCTGATACGCCCATATTTCCTAGTACTAGTTGCAGGATCGGAGCGATACGAGTGTTTGAGCTGCCTATGGTGTGCTGAGTTAGACCCATCGCCCAAACGACCGATCCCGGGCGATTTTTGGCATAAACTTCGGTTATCTCAAGAAGCGTCTCTTTTTTGATTCCGCAAACATCGGCCACGACTTCAGGCGTCCATTTGGCAGCTTCTTCGCGGCTCAGATCCATACCGTAGACGCGATCGTTTATAAATTCCTTATCTTCCCAGCCGTTTTGAAAGATGATATTCATCATGCCGTACATAAAAGGTATATCCGTGCCGGTGCGAATTTGAGCAAAATAATCAGCCTTAGCCGCAGTTCTCGTGTATCTTGGATCGACCACGATTAGCTTTGCGCCGTTATTTTCCTTCGCTTTTAGAAAATGTCTAAAGCCGACAGGGTGATTTACCGCCGGATTTGCGCCTACTATAAAGATAGACTTCGCGTTTTGGATATCTCCAAGATGATTGGTCATAGCTCCGTAACCCCAAGTATTCGCCACACCGGCGACTGTAGAGCTGTGTCAAAGACGTGCTTGGTGATCTAGGTTATTAGTCCCGAACATCGCTACGAATTTGCTTATATAATAGCTTTGTTCGTTGCAATCTTTTGCAGAGCCTAGAAACATCACTTGTTCAGGGTTTTTCTCGCGATATGCTTTTAGCTTGGCGCCGATCTCGTCAAGCGCGTCTTTATAGCTGATGCGTTTCCATTTGCCGTCTGCTTTTTTCATCGGGTATTTTACGCGGCAGTGAGAGCGCACCATATCGATGACGTCGCTACCCTTACAGCAGTGACCGCCCGCGCTTACCGGGTGATCTTGGGCTACCTCTTGGCGCACCCAAACGCCGTTTTCTACCTCGGCTAACACTCCGCATCCAACGGAGCAAACCGTGCAGATAGTTTTTACGATTTTAGAGTTTGGAAACGGATTCGCCATTTCTTCTTTTGTGGCGCTTCTAGTTACGCCGCTAGCGGCCAGTCCGCTCATGCCGCCCGCTACGCCAGCTAGCGCGGCCATTTTTAAAAACGATCTTCGCCCGACTTCGTTTGAGCGGGGCATAAGACGTAAATTTGCCTCAGACATATTTATCCTTTCTTAAATTTTATTTATTTCGCTTGTTCGTAGTACAGATCCCAGTTTTTGCTTCTTTTATAAAGCACTTCGGTCTTTTTGCTTTTACCGTATTTTAGGTTTGACGCCGCTGCCGTCGCTACTCCGGCCGTAGCCGCTACCGCGCCGACTAGCCCCGCCTTTTTTAAAAATTCTCGCCTATTTTTTTGCATTTTCTTCCTCCATAGCTTTTAGCTTTCTCACTCGGTTTTTTTGTCTTCTTATAGCCTCAGATCTTGAAACTCCGTCCAAAGTCTTTTTGTTTTTGCCGTGATTTATAGGACGCGGCGCGCTTAAAACTACGCGCTCAAACTCGATAAATCCTTGCAGTAGTACCGCGACGTCTTTGTAAATTTCGCTACTTTCGTGATTAAAAAGACTCTCTATAAACTCATCGACGTTTGGATTTATGACCTCTTTAAAAAGCTGCTCCTCAAGCTCGCCGTATAGCTCCAGCTCGCTCTCTCGCGCGATAAATTCACTCATCAGCGCAAATACAAAGCCCACGTTGTCTTCGTTTTCTTTAAATTTAGCCTCGTCGCGTCTAAGGTCGGTGCGGGCTAAAATTTTACGCACTTTCGCGCAGGCATGCCCGACCTCATAACCCTCGTCGTAGTACGACAGCGAGTTTCTAAGCGGACTTGGCGGAGCGTGGAAAATTTCATCGAATTCATCCACTAAATTTTGCGGATTTTTCTCGTCGAATTTTGCCTGTATGCGCATTATGGCAGCGGCCGATTCCTCGTTTAGAGCGTGCGCTGCGGCAAGGCCTAGCATCGCGTTTACACCTGCAAATCTATCCGCGCCTTGACTAAAAACGAAAAAACGCGAAAACAGCGAGTAGTAAAGCCCGCGTCCGGCTGCAAATTCGCCCTTGCTAGTCATTGCCTTCCTTTATCATTTTTATCTGTTTTTTGAGATTTTTCTCGATCGTGAAACTATACTACTTTTTGGCTTATTTCTTA
>CAUQCZ010000216.1:0-2834 GCA_963516335.1 uncultured Campylobacter sp.
TTTGACGGCGAGATACCAACGACCGAAAAAGAGCTGATGAGTCTAGCTGGAGTGGGTCAAAAGACTGCTCACGTCGTGCTTATCGAACATTTCGGATCAAATTTGATGGCGGTAGATACGCACGTCTTTCGCGTGGCGCATAGGCTTGGCCTTAGTAAGGGCAAGACGCCCCAAGCCGTCGAGCTTGATCTAACTAAAGCCTTTAAAACGCAGCTAAATACGCTTCATCAAGCAATGGTGCTTTTCGGCCGCTACACCTGTAAGGCGGTAAAGCCAAACTGCAAAGAGTGCTTTTTAAACGAGCTGTGCAGTAGCAAGGATAAGAATTTTCCGTAAATTTAAGCCTGCAATGCGGGTTTAAATTTGATGAAATTTTCAAAATTTGTTTCTTGGTAGCCGTGTTTTAAAAAATTGCTGCAAATTTTAGATTAAATTTGAATGAAAGAATCTAAGGCGAAATATTTTTGAGATGAATTTGGATGTCATGCAGAAATTTTAAGTCAAGGCTAGACCTCTGCTTGCAGTTGCGAGCAAAGCGAAGCAAAGGTAGTCTGCCGCAGACTTAAAATTTCAAACTAATTTAAAAACCACGTAGCGACGCCGCAGGCGGGATTTTTATAAAAACACTCAAAAGACGAGTCGTCGCAAAAATTTTAAGGCGAAGTATTTTTGTTCTAGACGAGGCGGATTTAAATTTAAGGGCGGAACTACCTTATCGGTAGTGACCGAGTAAAATTTAAATCCAACGAAGCATAGGACAAAAAGACGAGCCGCTAAATTTATTGCAGTCTAGCGACGATATTTCTCACCACCTCCGCTATCATCTCCACCGACGCTATCTCGCAGTGCTCGTTCACGGAGTGAGGCGAGTGGATGTTTGGGCCTATGGAGCAGGCTTGCAGCTCGGGTTGTTTTGCGACCAGCACGCCGCACTCAAGGCCAGCATGCACGGCGGCAAATTTCGCTTGCGGCTTTTGTTTTTGTAACTCCTCAAGCACCAGATGCGCGAAGTCGCTGATGCGCGGCGCCCAGTTCGCCGAGCGGTCGGCCACCTTGACCTCAAAGCCCAGCGCACTAGCCAGCGTGGCGGTTTCAAAGCCCAGATTTTCGAGCCCTTCGCGCTTCATCGCGCGTCCGAAAAAGTCAAACTCGATCACGCCCTCTTTTTGCTTAACGGTCGAGAGATTTATGCTTTCGTTTACCATGCCAAGCTGCGTGTCGTAGCTGCGCACGCCCTGAGCGAATGAGTTGATGAGCGCCAAAATTTTGCCGCTGTTTACTAGCACGTCCGCTTCGCCATCGCCCAGGCTCTTTACCCACGCCAGGCCGCGCTGCGCCGGCTCATGCGAGCACAGCGCCTTGCACACGGCGTTTGCTGGGATCGAGTTGCTCCTCTCGCCAAAATCCAGGCTGATTAGCTCGCAGCCCTCCTCGGCGAGAAATTTCGCTAACAGCTTCGTTGCGTTTGGGATATTTTTATGTATCTCGTTGCCCGAGTGTCCGCCGCTAAGTCCGGTAACGCCGATCTCGTAAATTTTACCGCTCTTTTTGACGCTCGCGGCGCCGATTTTTGCGCTTACGTTTATGCCGCCCGCGCAGCCCAGCGTCACGCGGTCATCCTCTTCGCTGTCTAAATTTAGCAAATTCGGCGATAAAATTTTACCTTTAAAGGCGTTTGCGCCCACGAGCCCAACCTCTTCGTCGTTGGTAAATAGGCACTCTAAATTTGCAAACTCCCGCATCGCGCCCATCATCATCGCCACGCCGATACCGTCGTCAGCGCCTAGAGTCGAGTTTTTGGCTCTTAGGATGCCGTCCTCTTCGATGAGCTCTAAAATTGGCGCCGCGCCCACGCAAACCATGTCGTAGTGACTTTGCAGGCAAATTTTAGGCTCGCCCTTTACGGCGTGGATATTGCCAGCCTCGTCGACGCTCACGCTAAAGCCCTGAGAGCGCGCAAAATCCGCTAAAAACTCCCTCATCTGCTCCGTTTCACAGCTGCAGTGCGGTATCTCGCACAGCTTCTTAAAATCGTTCATAACCTCGTTTTTTTGCATGTTTGCTCCTTAAATTTACTTGAGGGTCTCGCCCTTATAGCCCGTCGTCGCCACCGCATCTAGCAGCTGTTTCTCGCTCACGCCGTCTTTCGTCTCGACTCGGGCGGTTTTGTCGTGCAGACTAGCCTTGGCGCTGATGACGCCATCTACCTTCAGCAGGGCTTTTCGCACCATCGCCGTACAAAGCGGACAGTGCATTCCCTCGACTTTGATGATGAAATTTTGATTTGCGAAGACCGCGCTTGCAAGCAGTAAAATAGATAGAATTTTATTCATAAATTTTTCCTAAAACTTCGGGGTATGATAGCAGAATAATCACAAAAATAGCTAAAAAAACGTAGATGAAGATCCATTTTTTGCGGCGATTTGCGATATCGCAGGATTTTGGCTTTTTGAAAAAATAAAACGCGCTCGCCGCAAAGCAGATCGCGGCAAGTACGGTAAAATAGGGCCTCAGCTCGGTTAGGCTCTCTATAGCCTCCGAGCTTAGCAAGCTAAATGAAGCGCCGAAAATCAAAAATAAAAGCGCGGGCAGGCAGCAAAGAGTCGCCGCCAGCGCGCTTATTACCGACGCCAGAGCTAGCCAAAAGCCCTTCATTTGACCTCTTGAGACTTGTAGTCGTAGCTAAAATCTTTCGGAGAATAATAATTTAGCACATTGTCGTCCACTTCGCCGTAAGGATAGCCGAAGTTATTTAGCGGAAATTCCGCAGGCTTCGGCGACAGGACGAAGTCGCGCGCGTCGTTAAAGCCGATCCAGCACATCTCCCAGTTGCC
>CAUQCZ010000217.1:0-2815 GCA_963516335.1 uncultured Campylobacter sp.
TCTTTTAGCGGTAGATCAAGCGCGGCCGACAGATCTCTCGCTACGACGTAGAAGCTCAGGCAGTCGCCGCGGTTTGGCGTTAGCTCGATCTCGATGATATCGTCGTTTAGTAGCGGATATTCGCAAATTTCTTTACCCAGTTTTAGCTCGCCGATACTTTCATCCAGCGGCATTATGCCGTCGTTTGTTTTAACTAGGCCTAGCTCGACGGACGAGCAAATCATACCGTTTGACTCCACGCCGCGCAGTTTTGCCCTCTTTATCTCTAGACCGCTTGGCATAACGGCGCCTGATAGCGCCACGGGCACGAACTGTCCGGCCTCGACGTTTTTCGCGCCGCAGACGATTTGTAGCGTCTCGCCGCCTACGTCCACTTGGCAAACGCTTAGTTTCTCGGCGTTTTCGTGTTTTATCTTGCTTTTTACGTAGCCTACGACGATATTTTTAGGCACCCTGATCTCTTTAAAGCTATCGACCTCAAGCCCGATCGAATTTAACGTCTTTAGCAGAGTTTCGCTCGTTACGCTTGAGATATCTAGCCATTCGTTTAGCCAATTTCTTGAAATTATCATTTAAACTGCTCCAATAATCTTAAATCTCCCTCGAAAAGCGAGCGCAAATCAGGAATTTGATGAAGCAGCATCGCAAATCTCTCGACCCCGAGTCCAAATGCGTATCCGCTCACGTTTTTGTAGCCGACGGCTTTAAAGACGTTCGGATCGACCACGCCGCATCCTAGCACCTCGAGCCAGCCCGTTTGCTTGCACACGCGGCATCCGTCGCCGTGGCAGAAAATACAGCTGATATCGACCTCCGCGCTAGGCTCAGTAAACGGGAAAAAGCTAGGGCGAAAGCGTACTTTAACGTCGCCGAACATGTATTTTAAGAAATTTTCAAGCATTGATTTTAAATTTGCAAAGCTCACCGCGCCGCCTTCCTCGACCACGAGACCTTCTACCTGATGAAACATTGGCGTGTGCGTTAGATCCATATCGCGGCGAAACACCGTTCCCGGCGCTATCATGCGAATCGGCGGCTTTTTGCTCATCATCGTGCGTACTTGTACCGGGCTAGTATGCGTGCGAAGGAGTCTAAAATCCTTAAAATAAAACGTGTCTTGCATATCGCGCGCAGGGTGATATTTAGGCAAATTTAGCGCCTCGAAGTTATGAAAATCATCCTCTATGAGCGGTCCCGTCTCGAGCGAGAAATTTTGCATCATAAAGTACTCGATGATCTTATCCATCGTAGCCATCACGGGGTGCAGAGCGCCCGCGCCGCTTGGCTCGTTAAATAGCGTGATGTCGATGGCTTCGGCCTTCATTTTGGCTTTTATCTCGCCGCTTTCAAGCTCGGTTTTTTTAGCTGCTAAAAGCGCTTCAAATTCGTCTCTTAGCTTGTTTAAATTTGCCGCAAATTCCTTCTTGGCCGCTTCGTCCATATCCTTAAGCTTAGCAAACTCCGACGTGATCGCGCCTTTTTTGCCTAGTAGCGCGACGCGAATCTTGTCTAAATCCGCCAAATTCCCGCATTTTGCGATACTTTCTCTATACTCTTGCAAGTTTTTACCTTTACTGAATTTTAGGATAGATTGTAGTCAAAATTTGATAAAATCTGCCTAAAAGGCGGGAAATTTTAGCTTTTACTTGTTATAATTAAGCCAAATTTTAACCAGGAGAAAATCATGACAATATTCGAAAAAATCGTAGCGGGCGAAATACCTTGCAACAAAGTACTAGAAAACGACAAATTTCTAGCCTTTAACGACATAAATCCAAAGGCTCCGATTCATATTTTGATCATCCCGAAAAAGCATTTTGAAAATTTCCAGGAGATGGACGGGGCGCTGATGGGCGAGATGACGAAATTTATCCAAGAGGTCGCGGTGCTCATGGGCGTGGACAAGAGCGGATACCGACTAGTCACAAACTGCGGCGAAAACGGCGGCCAAGAGGTCATGCATCTGCACTTTCATCTGCTAGCCGGAGCAAAACTGGGCTGGGTGGATACCGCAACCGATCCGCAAAGTACGTTTTAAACTTCAAATTTGCGCTCAAATTTGGGCGTAAATTTTGCTTAGTGAGCCGGCCTTTAATTTAGATCGGTTCGCCTATTTTTAGTTTAAATTTAACCATTCCACCAATTATAAATCCATTCAAAAAAGCTATCCGTAAAGCCGTAATAATACAAAACGCCGATAATAGCGGAGTAAATTAGGCATCTGATTATTGCGTTGTTGCGCCTTTTCAAATAAACTTGTCTTAAGAAAGCCACTTGAATAACTGCAGGTATTGTTACTCTATATGCAGGGCCAGCTATGCTCAAACTAGTCAAAGCAGCAACAAGAAACCAGCCTATTGGCCCAGCAAGTATCCCTATGGTTTTTGTTATTGTTGCATTTGTAGCTAGGCTAAATCCACCTATGCCCAAGGAATTTGCCACGCCATTTGCCACTATCACGGATTTTTTGTAAAATAAAAAACCACTACCTCTAACAGTTGCTTGTAAAGCGGCAGCAACAACATTTGGAGTAAAGTCGGTAGTTTTAAGTTTTAAATCTTTCGAAATAGTCTTTAAATCTTCTGCTTTTATATTTTTCAGGGTATCTGATAAAATTTTTGTTAATAATAAATCTTCTATATACCGCACATCCTGTGATTTATTATATTTAACTTTCATTTTATCGCAAACATTGCATAAAATTTTTTTATATAAAACCCCACCGTCTCTGAAAATATTAGCAAAAGTATTGCCACCATAACACTGAAGTTCTTCGAGAATTAAATTTATATATTTTTTATGATTTGGGTAATAT
>CAUQCZ010000218.1:0-2811 GCA_963516335.1 uncultured Campylobacter sp.
GATTTAAGCGGCATATACCTTGATATCTGCAAAGACCGCCTCTACTGCGACGCTCGCGACTCAGACGCGCGCCGCTCGGCTCAAAGCGCCATGGCGCTAATCACAAGAGCGCTCCTACCGCTCATCGCTCCGACGCTAACGTACACCGTGGACGAGGCGATGGACTATGCGCCTAAGATCATCAAAAACGGCGCGGCGGACGCATTTGATCTAGAGTATGCGCCGCTAGATTTTGATTTTAACGTGGACGATGAGCTGCTAGTGGCTAGCCGCGAGAAGTTTTTCGAGATAATCGACGTACTCAAAAAAGACAAAAATATAAAATCGACCTTAGAGCTAGTGTTACAAACCAGCTCAAATTTGATCCTAAGCGAAGATATAAACGAAATCAGCGACTGGTATATGGTTAGCGACGTCCAAAGCCTAGACGGCAGCGACGGCTTAGCCGAATTTGACGTCGGAAACGATAAATTTAAGCTTGTTTTATCAAAACGCTTCAAATGCCCGAGATGCTGGAAATTTACCGCTAAGCACGACGGCGAAACCTGCCCTAGATGCGAAAAGGCGCTAAATGCTCTCTGAGCCGGTTAGCTTTAGCTTCGTAGCGGCGACCATCGCGGCGATACTCGCGGTTACGGCCGTAGGCATCGTAGCGGTAAATAAATTTAAGGATAAAAAATGATAACTTTAAAGCAAGCTCTAAAGCTAAGCGCGGGCGAAGTAGCCGAGCTTAGAAACGAGCTAGAAAAGAAAATTTTCGCAGACAAAGAACTCGGCGCTTACGTCGAGCAGCTGGCAAATTTGCCGCTTGGCAAACTGGGCGCGGGCGTGCCGATCGCTATCAAAGACAACATCCAGGTAAAAGGCTGGAGCGTCACGTGCGCGTCTAAAATTTTGCAAGGATACGTCGCGCCTTATAACGCGACCGTCGTCGAAAAGCTGCTAGCGGCGGGCTTAGCGCCGTTTGGCCGCACGAATATGGACGAATTTGCCATGGGAAGTACGACCGAAAGTAGCTACTACGGCAAAACGCTAAATCCCCTAAACCGAGAAAGAGTACCGGGCGGCAGCTCGGGCGGCTCGGCGGCTGCGGTAGCGGCGGGGCTAGCGGTTGCCGCCCTAGGCAGCGATACGGGCGGCTCGATACGCCAGCCTGCGGCATTTTGCGGCTGCGTCGGACTAAAGCCCACCTACGGGCGCGTTAGCCGCTACGGTCTTGGCGCTTACTCCAGCTCGCTCGATCAAATCGGCCCTATAACGCAAAACGTAGAAGACGCCGCGATCCTATACGACATCATCGCCGGCCACGACGATAAAGACAGCACGAGCGCGGATATAAAATTTGAGAGCATCGCAGATAAGCTAGACTCAAACAAAAAGCTCACGATCTGCGTAATCGAAAACTACGTAAACGAGGCCTCAGAGGAGACTAAAAAAGCGCTTTTAAAAGCGGTCGATATTTTAAAATCCGCAGGTCATAAAATAATCTATAAAAATTTAGAAAATTCAAAATGCGACATCGCAACTTACTACATCATCGCCACCGCTGAGGCTAGCGCAAATCTCAGCCGCTACGACGGAGTGAGATACGGACGCAGGGCAGAAGCTAAAAATTTAAAAGAACTTTACGTAAATTCGCGCTCGGAGGGGTTTGGCGAAGAGGTGAAAAGACGAATCTTGCTAGGTACTTTCGTGCTTAGTAGCGGTTATTACGACGCGTATTACATCAAAGCGCAAAAAGCTCGAGCCTACGCTAAAGCTAAATACGAGCGAATTTTGAGCGAATGCGACCTCATTTTTATGCCCGTCGCCCCTCGTACGGCGTATAAATTCGGCGATCTAAAAGATCCGCTAGAGGCCTATTTATCGGATATTTACACGATCAGCGTAAATTTAGCCGGCTTACCCGCCATCTCGGTTCCGGTGGCTAAGGACGCGGACGGACTAAACGTCTCGGCTCAGCTCATCGCCAAAGCGTGGGACGAAAAAACGTTACTAGAGGGCGCTCTTAGCCTTGAAAATTTAATAAAAGGATAAAAGATGAAGATAATTAAGCGAGCTTTGACCTTCGAGGATGTTCTTTTGGTGCCTCAGTATTCTGAAATTTTGCCCAAAGAGGTCGATATAAAAACAATGTTTAGTAAAAACGTCTCGCTAAACATCCCTCTCGTCTCAGCCGCGATGGATACTGTAACCGAGCATAGAGCAGCTATCATGATGGCGCGCCTGGGCGGTCTTGGCGTCATACACAAAAACATGGACGTCGCATCACAGGTACACGAAGTACGCCGCGTCAAAAAAAGCGAGAGCGGTGTGATCTTCGATCCGATCTCCGTTAGCCCCGACGCTACCGTAGGCGAGGCGCTTGATCTCATGGCCGACCTTCATATCTCGGGCGTTCCGGTCGTGGACGAGAATAAAATTTTAATCGGCATTCTCACCAACCGCGATTTACGCTTTGAGACAAACAGAGGCACTCCCGTAAAAGACAGGATGACTAAAGCCCCGCTCATCACGGCCCCAAAAGGCTGCACGTTAGACGAAGCGGAGAAAATCTTCCACTCAAACCGCGTAGAAAAACTCCCTATCATCGATAAGGACGGACGTTTAGAGGGTCTCATAACCATAAAAGACCTAAAAAAACGCAAAGAGTATCCAAACGCCAACAAAGATAAGCTAGGTCGCCTAAGAGCCGCCGCAGCCATCGGAGTAGGACACTTCGAGAGAGCTCGCGCTCTTACCGAGGCCGGCGTAGACGTCATCGTCATCGACTCCGCGCACGGACACTCAAAGGGCATCATCGACACTCTA
>CAUQCZ010000219.1:0-2810 GCA_963516335.1 uncultured Campylobacter sp.
TACTTGATGTGATTTTTAAAAAATAGCACGCTATCGCTCAAATTTAGACTATGTATGCCGCAGCCGCCCTCAAGCACGGCTTTTAGGCAAAATTTCTTAGCAAACGGGAAGCTCTTGCGCGTGGCAAGGATTTCGCATTTTGGATTTACGCTTTTTGCCGCCTCGTTCATCGCACTTGCGTAGGTGGCGATTTTACAGGCGTACTCTAGGCAAATTTGCGATAGTTTCCAGGCTTTATGCACATTATCGTAGCTGCCGCTTATTTTTACGATCGGTTCTTTTGCGGCGGCGACGGCTGAGTTTGGGACGCAAATTTGCGCCTCGCAGTCAAGCAACTGCGCGATGCGAGCGGCGACGTCTACGCAGCTAACCGTCACGTCCTCGCGCGGCAGTATGGTTAAAACGGCATTTTTACGGATGCCTTGAAGCGAGGTCGTGAGATCAAAATAGGGCAGATCTTCGCCGATGTAGGCTAAAATTTCGGCGTCGCTAAGCTTTATCATCGCTTGCTAGCCTCTTAGCTTCGGCGTTTTTCTTGTTTGCGTTTACGATCATGTTTCTAAAAAAGCCGTTTTCGTAGAGTCCAGCGTGATAGAGCGAAAAGCCTATAAACGCGACGCCTGATGCTATGTGCCACTTTTTAAAGCCGCCTTTGTTACGTCCGAGCATTCCCAAAGCCGTGACGCAAACAGCCGCTAAAGTGACGCTCATGCCGACTTTGGCGACTTTTCTATGGGTTTGTAGATTTAAAAGTTCCCCGCCGATTTTCATTTTTTACTCCAGCAAGAGGTATTTTTTATGCCAATGCTCTCTGGGTCAAATTCCGGATTTAGACCCGCTTTTCTTTGTGATTCGTAGTCTTTTAGGGCTTTTATCATGACTTTTGAGAGCATGAAAATAGCAGCGATATTTATCGTAGCCATCGCAGCCATCGTGATGTCGGCGATATTCCACGCGATAGTTAGATTCATCTGCGCCCCGACGAATATCATCGCGACTGCTGTAACCTTAAATGCCGTGGCAATTTTGTGATTTTTCGTGAGATATTTGATATTTGCCTGCGCGTAGTAGTAGTTGCCGATCAGCGACGTGATAGCAAAAAGCACCACTGCAAGCGTCGTAAAGTGTAGCCCTATCTCGCCGAAGTACTCGCGCATCGCGGCCTGAACTAAAGGAAGGGCGGTGAGCGGCTCGCCGCTAACGCCGGTTTGCTTTGTGATATAAGCCTGCGAGAAAAGCACTATCATACCGGAAGCCACGCAGATGGTCATATCTATAAAAACCGCCATCGCCTGCACGAGTCCTTGTTTTACGGGGTGGCTAGTGTGGGCAGCGGCCGCCGCGTTTGGTGCAGAACCCATGCCCGCTTCGTTTGAAAACAGTCCGCGCTTGATACCGTAGACGATCACGCTACCGGCAAATCCGCCGAATATTGCCTTAAAATCAAAGGCGCTTTTTATAATCATATCAAAGACGGACGGGAGCTTGTCTAAATTTAAGCATATCGCGATAAAGGCTAGCAGGATGTAAGCAAGCGCCATAAAGGGCACGATATAGGAGCTAACCTTACCGATAATATGGCTCTTGCTAAAAAACATCACCGCCGCAAATGCGGTAAGGATAAGGCCGATACCCACGGACAAGCCGCTATCGCTAAAGCTCGTAGCGCTCGCGCTTTGGTCGTAGTAAATTTGAAAGGCGGAGGTCATGGTGTAGCTTTGTAGGCCGTTAAATCCGTAAGCGTAGGTGATGACGAGGATAACGGCAAAAAGCGTAGCTAGCCATTTAATCCCTAGACCGTTTTTGATGTAGTATGCCGGACCGCCTTTAAAGCCGAATACGTCTTTGGTCTTGTAAATTTGAGCTAGCGTACTCTCGGCAAATGCCGAAGCCGCGCCCAAAAAAGCCATCAAACACATCCAAAATAGCGCGCCCGGACCGCCTGCGACGATAGCGGCGGAGATGCCTGCGATATTTCCTATGCCCACGCGCGAAGCGGTGGAGATCATCAGCGCTTGAAAGGGCGTGAGGTGGTGCTTGTTGTATTTGTCTTTTTTCTCAACTAAAACCTTGCAAGCCTCAAAAAACATCCTAAACTGCACGAATCTAGTAATATAGCTAAAATAAATACCTGCAACAACAAGCACGATAACCAAAAAATAGCCGTATAAAAAGTCGTTGGCTAACGACATCTCGTCGTTCATAAATTTTAAAATTTTATCTATCAACCGTCATCCCTTCAAATTTATTTTGCGCCTATCTTGACGCCTTTCATCGAATTTGCCAGTAGTCCGATCGTCGTGCCGTTGTGTAAAACGGCCGTGGCGATAGGGTTAAAGAGCCCAAACGTCGCGCCTGCTAGAATGAGCGAGTTTATGCCGACGGTGGCGTTAAAATTCGTATTTATCAGCCTCATGGTTTTATTTGCGATGTCTTTTGCGACGGCGACAGAGCTGATGTCGTCTTTTAGCAGGCTTATGTCGGCGGTAGCTTTTGCTATATCGGCGCCTCTTTGCATACTGATGCCTACGTGAGCCTTGGTAAGGCTTGGCGCGTCGTTGATACCGTCTCCGATAAAGGCTACTTTTTTACCTTCGGCTTTTAGCTGCTCGATAATGCCTGCTTTATCGGTAGGTAGGCAGTTTGCATAGACTCTATCGATACCTAGCTCGCTTGCTACCTGATCAGCTTTAGACTGCACGTCGCCCGTTAGCATGATTAGCTCTTTTACGCCTAGTTTTCGTAGCTTTGCTAGTGTCTGCGCGGCGTTTTCTCGCATGGTGTCGCGCATGGCGATGACGCCTAAGAGC
>CAUQCZ010000220.1:0-2788 GCA_963516335.1 uncultured Campylobacter sp.
TAGTTTTGGCACGCGTAGCAGTCGCACCCTGGATCTATCGGAGCGCGGTCGGTTGCAAATCTCGCCGATTTTATATTTATCTTACCAAAACTCGTAAATAGCGTGCCGTTACGAGCGTTTCGCGTCGGCATCACGCAGTCAAACATATCCACGCCGCGAGCCACGTTTTCTACGAGGTCTTCGGGGGTGCCTACGCCCATGAGATAGCGCGGACGCGCCGCGTCTATGTAGGGCATCACGGCCTGCACGGTGTCGTACATCTCTTGGTTGCTTTCGCCTACGCTAAGACCGCCGATAGCAAGTCCGTCAAACGGCATCTCGCACAGCGCTTCGGCGCAAAATTTACGCGCCGCCTCGTCCGTGCCGCCTTGGATTATGCCGAATATATTTTGCGTGAGCCCTTCGCCTTTGTCTTGCTTAAATTTATGATAATCTATCGCCTCGCGCGCCCATTTTATCGTGCGTTTGATACTTAGCTCCACGCGCTTTTTTTCAGCCGGAAGCGCGACTAAGTCGTCTAGTATCATCATGATGTCGGAGTTTAGGTCGTACTGGGTATCTAGCACCGAGCGCGGCGTGAAATAGTGCGCGCTGCCGTCGATATGGCTTTTAAATTTGATACCGTTTTCATCGGGTTTTGAGATTTTGCTCAGCGAAAAGGCCTGAAATCCGCCGCTATCGGTTAAAAACGAGCGGTTAAATTTAGTAAAGCCGTGCAGACCGCCTAGCTCTTTTACGACCTTGCTGCCGGGGCGCAAGTAGAGGTGATAGGTGTTGCCTAGGATGATTTGAGCGTCTAAAATCTGCATCATATCTACGGCGTCTAGGCTCTTTACGGCGCCTACGGTGCCAACGGGCATAAACACGGGTGTTTTGATCGTCGAGTGAGCGGTCGTTAGCGTGCCCGCGCGCGCCGCGCCGTCCGTTTTATCTATACTAAAAGTCATTTTGATATAATAGTCCCTTTAAATTTGGAGTTTTAATGAAAAATATCTTGATAGTTGCGGACGGCATTGTAGCTAAATATTTCTTAGAAAGACTATTCGTAGCGAGAAATAACGCTCATCACTACACGGTTATCGCTATGGACGAGGAGATTTTGGGAGGGGAAAATTTAGAAAATTTTACCTTTTACCGCTTTGATCCGACGAGTTTTGACCGTCTTAAGCAGGTAGTCAGCGGCTATTTTAGCCAGTTTATGATAATGCTAAAAGACGACTTTGAGACGGTTAGCGTCTATAACAATCTGCGTCAAATCAGTAAAAAAACGGAAATTTTGATGCTTGATCTTTGGGGGCTAGGCGGGCTGGAGGACGACTCGCACCTAACGGTTTTAGACGGGCGAGGTATCGTGACTGCCAGGCTCATGGATTATTTGCCCGATATCCCCGTAGTAGCCGATAACGTAGGGCTTGGACAAGGCGAGATAATGGAGGTCAAAGTACCCGTAGGAAGCTCGTTTATGTACCGCCATATCAGCTCCATAACGCAGAAAAAATGGCGCATTGCGATGGTTTATAGGGGCTCAAATTTCATGATTGCAAAGCCAAATTTAATGATCCTGCCAAACGACGTTTTACTCATCGTAGGCGAGCCTAGCGTGCTTTTAAGCGTATTTAGAAGCGTAAAAAAAGAGACGGGGCAGTTTCCAAGCCCTTTTGGACATAACACTTATCTGTTTTTAGATATGCGCGCTATGGGCGAAGAGGCTTGTTTGCGACTGCTAGAACAGAGCTTAAAACTGCACGAAAAGCTAAATAGCAAACGCCTCTACGTCAAGGTCGTAAATCCGACGCTAAATTTAGCCTACGAGAAGCTAAAATCGGTCGGAGACGAGAGGGTTGCGGTAACGTTTGATTTTTTCGGCCGCGGCGTAGAACAGATAAAAGACGACGTATTTAAAAACGACGTCGGGTTAATAGTAACCGATAATAAATTTTTCTCGGCCCACAAAAGGATGCTTTTTGAGCTTAAAAGACCGGTAACGACTATCGGACGAGGCGACGCGGACGAGATAAAAAAAGGCGTGATACTAAGTAGCGGTTTTGGCGACGAGATAGAAAACCAATCAGCCGTCATTATGGACTGCTGCGCGCAGCTAGATACGCAAATCTCGCTATATCACTTCGGCGCGCTTAGCGGCGGCGAGGGCGCGGAGGAGCATTTTGATAGCCTTTCTAAAATTTTCGGACGTAAGGTCGAGATAGTCGAGGATAGAAATATAAATCCTATTTTAAAGCTAAAAAACGAGCAAAATTTACTTCAGTTCGTACCTTTTAGTAAAAAAATAAGCAGACCCGATCCGTTTGCGGCGTTTTCAAACGACATGAACCGTTTGTACTCGCGCCTTAGCGATAATTATCAAATTTTTATACCGATAAATTAGGCTATTTTGGATAAAATAAAAGCGGAGAATAAGATGAAAATAGATATAAAATTTGACGGCAAGCCGGGATATGGCGTCTATATAAACGAGCTAAAAGAGCTTAAATTTGACGCCAAAGTCGCAATCGTGACCAACGCTAAAGTAGGCGGGCTTTATCTGCAAAATTTACTCTCGCGCATAGATTGTCCGCAAAAATTTATCATCAGCGTCCCAGACGGCGAAGAGTATAAAAATATGCAAACTATCGAGGCGATTTTAGAGCAGCTTTTCGTTAGCCGCCTCGACCGAAGTAGCGTGATCATCGCGCTTGGCGGGGGCGTGGTGAGCGACATGGCGGGCTTTGCGGCGAGCATTTTTGAGCGCGGGATCAAATTTGTAAACATCCCGACTACTCTGCTAGCC
>CAUQCZ010000221.1:0-2779 GCA_963516335.1 uncultured Campylobacter sp.
TAATAATAGTAAAGATACAAAAACTTTCTATCATATTTTACTAAAGATGATAAGAGAGAATCCGCTTAAGTTCCGTTGAGCCAAATTAATTCAAAGAATATTTAAAATATGCTATTGTTTCAAATAGTAGATAATATATTTAGTAGAGTACTTAAGAGTGCTGCAAGTAGAAGGAGGAAATATGGTATTTTCAAAATTTAGACCGTTTACATACAGAGACGAAATAAATGATAATTCTGATTTTGTTTGTTCGCTTTATTCTGACGACAATAAGTATTTAAGGAATATATTAAAAAATGGTAGACTTTATGCTTCTAATTTTTTAAAATTTAACGACGCTAGAGAGGGTTGGTTTAATTTCTTATTTTCCAAAAGAGAGAAAGAAGAAGATATTGTCAAAGCACTAAAAATATCAAAAAAGAGAAAGCAAAAAGATTTATTTGTTGTTTTAGTGAAAAATTTGGAGAAAACGCTAGTAAGGAGCTCCTTATGTGGGCGCATTATGCTAATAACCATATAGGTTTTAGGATAGATTTTATTCTAGATGAAAATGAGATGAGTAAAACATATGACGTAAAATACGGCTACAAACCAAAACTAATAGAAAATATTGAAAATTATTCCCCTGAAAATAGCGAAATAATCGAAATATTAACCAGAAAAGATAAGGTATGGAAATACGAACGTGAGTACAGGACTATATTGGATTCACATGATACGAGTAATGACGTGGATGATAAAAATGGTGAATTTGTAAACATAAACATAGAACGAGTGGTGATAGGAAGAGGATTTTTGCCTGTTATTTTTGATTGTGGTAGAGGTAATAATATACCTCGAAATATAGAGGATTTATCGTATGCCTTAAAAGGGCTTCTAAAGAATGAAAAAATAAAAATTAGCATATATAAAAGTAGATATGATCATGAGCTTATAGATATTTAAGATACAAGCAAAAATTGATTTGCAATATTTTAAACTTAGCAGCCAAGTGCTACTAAGTTTAAATAAGATTATGGGTTATAGACGATCACTCCCCGTACTTTTTCTTTAGATCGTCCCACGTCACCAGCGTGCGTCTGCCCTCTAGGCTGCGGATGCGCGTGACGTCTTGCATCATCTCTAGCACCCCTTTAAATACGCCGTTTTCGTCGCGCACGGCGGCGTAGTAGATGTAGATAAATTTGCCGTGAAGCTCCAGCCAAAAGTCGATCTCGTCGCGCTCGCCCTTGCGGAAGGCGTCGATGATCTCTAGCACGCTAGCTACGCTCTCGCGCGGATGGCAGTTTTTTACGTCGCGCCCGATGACGCCGGCACTTCGCGGAAATACGCGGTGCTTGGTGTCGGTGTAAAATTTCACGATCTCGTTTTCATCGACGAATGAGAGGTCAACGGGCATGTGTTTATAAATGAGGTTGATCTGCTCTAGCGTGAGCTTGCCCGTAGCGACGTCAAAAACGGCATTTTTATTGCTGCTTGCGTTTGGATTTAGTCCGTATTTGCTCATCAAATTTGATAGCTCTTTTAGGAAATTCGGATTTAAAACCGCTTCGTTTAGGTCGCCGTTTTGCAAATTTATCGCGCTTAAATTCGGCTCGCTTTGCAAATTTACGTCCTTTAAATTTGACTTCGAGTCGCCGCCCGTGTCTAAATTTAACGGATAAAATTCGCTCGGCTTTTCGATGAGAAAATACCCGATCTCGTCATCTCCTCGTCTCATCGCGCGAAATTCATCTTCGCTGATTAGCTCCAGCGACGTCGGATAGAGCGCCGCTTCTTCGCGTGCTAGCAGATCGAGTAGATTTTCGTAGATCTCGTGCTGAGCCGCGATAAACTCATCTGCCTTGCCTTCCTCTAGCAGCTCGCGCGCTGCGGCGATACCGTCGCGGACCTTGTTATCAAAGCTCCACATAAAGCGCGACGGGCGGTCAAAGCCCTTGTTTTCGAGCATCGAGTAGAGTTGATGCTGTTTTCTGGCAAAGTGCGTCCTGTTAAAGCCGCCTAGTTTGTCGTAAATTTCAAGCCATTCGTTTTTGATAAATTTCTTTTTGAGCAGCTCTTTTGCCTTTGCTATTAGTTCGCGCACAGCGCCGTTTTCGCTGATGTAGGTAGCGATTGGATGGTCTTTTGGCAGCTTGGGGCGCTCGGCGGTTAGGATGCCGCGCAGGATTTCTGATAGCTCGGCGGCGTTTTCGTCGATAAATTCGCTCTTAAAGCCCAAATTTAGCAAATTTGTGCGCACGTTTTTAAAATCGGCCGGCGTGAGTTTCGTTAGCTCCGATTTTGCAGCTTTTCTAGAGGCGAAAAAATTTACCGCTCCGCTTAAGTAATCCCTTAAAATAGCCGTCGCCGAGGCGATAGCGGTATTATTAAATTTAATCATTTTTTATCCTTGCTTTAAATATTTTAAAGAGATTTTAGCGAGAAATAATAAAGTCGTGTTTGATTTATCTTAAGCCGTAGATTTTGACGTTAAATGCCGCGCTTATTTTGTCGCCGTCTTTTTGCATTTCGATAGGAAAGTCTATTTTGACGACGTTTTCATAGCTCCGTAATGCGTCTATAAAGTCGTAAAGTCTGGACGGCGTTTTTATCGTCGCGGTTATCTTTAGCTCGTTTATCAAAAACGGCTCGCTTTGAGATATATTGCTATTTTTAGACACTACCGAGTCTAGATACTGCGATACGAATGTTACGAATTTGCCCTCATCAAATTTATTTTCAAAAGCATCCAGCGCCGCTTTGTTATCCGACTTTAGTTTGTCTAGCGCTTCTTGCT
>CAUQCZ010000222.1:0-2742 GCA_963516335.1 uncultured Campylobacter sp.
CGGCTGTTCTTCGCCCAGATCAATCTTAAATTTAAGCAACTTCTCGCTGCCTTCGATATTTGAGCACTCAAGTACGGTGCCTACTTTTATGACGCATTTTTTAAAGTCGTCGATTTTTATTTTCGCGTCCGATTTTTCTTGCGGAGCGGCGGCGGTTTTGGCTGGTTCGCTTACGCTCGGCACCGCAGTAGCCATCAGCTCTTTTTCTATTTTTGGGAAAAGAGGCTGCGTTTTTTGTGCTTTAAAGTCCAAAATTTCGTTGTTTAAGATGATCTTTTCATAAGTTGCCGTCGATATCTCAAAGCCAAGCGTCTGCGCGATCTTTTCGCAGGTTCTTGGCATCGCGGGGCTTAACAAGACGGCCACGCGAGCCAGTAGGTTCGCGCATAGCGATACGAGCGCGTTTGCTTCGTCTTTTTTGCCGTTTTTTATTAGGTTCCACGGCTCAAATTTGGCTATGCTTGCGTTTGCAAGCGTTAGTGCCTTAAAGAGCTCCTCGAGATAGCGGTTCGTGGCGAAACTCTCTAAATTTTTGATAGCGTTTTGCAGGTATTCGTTGCCGCTATCTAAAACCTCGCCGTAAAATTTGCGTAAATTTTCGCCCTTTATCTCAAAGTCCGAGTATTTCTCGCTCATGCCGACTATGCGGCTTAAAAGATTGCCCAGATCGTTACTAAGCTCGGAGTTTATGCGCTCGATCATAGCTTTTTGCGAAAAGTCGCCATCTTGCCCAAACGGCACTTCGCGCAACATAAAGTAGCGAAAATTTTCCAGTCCGTACGCGTCTGCGACCTCGCTTGGATTGATGACGTTGCCCTTGCTTTTGCTCATCTTTTCGCCGTCTCTAGTCCACCAGCCGTGAGCTGCGATGCAGCGAGGCAGCGGCAGATCAAGACTCATCAAAAACGCCGGCCAGTACACCGCATGAAAGCGCAAAATGTCCTTACCTACGACATGCGTAGCGCCCTTCCAGTAGCGCATCTTATCGTCGCCGCGCGTGTATCCTAGCGTACTGAGATAGTTTATGAGCGCATCCAGCCAGACGTACATCACGTGCTTTGGCTCGTTTAGGCTAGCAGGTAGCTTCACACCCCACTCAAAGCTCGTGCGCGTGATCGATAGGTCGCGCAGGCCGCCTTTTACGAAGCTGATGACCTCGTTTTTCTTGCCGCGCGGCACGATACAGTCTTCGTTCTCCTCATACCATTTTAGCAGCGCGTCTTGGTATTTTGAAAGTTTGAAAAAATAGCTTTCTTCTTTCACCAAATTCGTCGGCCTACCGCAATCAGGACACCTCTCGTCCTCTAAAAGCTGCGTCTGCGTAAAAAAGCTCTCGCAGCTAACGCAGTAGTATCCCTCGTATTCGCCCTTGTAGATATCGCCTTTTTGATACTTCTTAAGAAATGCGTTTTGCGCCGTGAGCTTGTGATAGTCGTCGGTCGTGCGGATAAAATGATCGTAGCTGATCTCAAATTTATCCCACAACTCCCTAAATTTCGCGCTTATCTCATCGGCGTAGGCTTGGGGCGTATAGCCTTTTTTTGCGGCGGCCTGCTCGATCTTTTGCCCGTGCTCGTCGGTGCCCGTCATAAAATACGTATCATCGCCCTTTAGCCTAGCAAATCTCGCTACCGTATCTGCGATCACGGTCGTGTATGCGTGTCCGATGTGCGGCACGTCGTTTACGTAATAAATCGGAGTCGTAATATAAGTCGTGTTCATATCTTTCCTTTTTAAATTTAAAAATCAAATCCGCCGCCGTCGCCTTTGGACATCGAGCTATATACGGCGTCTACGTAGTTTTTGCGGGTTTTGCACTCAAACATCGCCTCGCAGATAAAGCACGAATTTAGCCCTTTTTCGCGCTGGCAAGCTTGTAAAATTTCTCTTTGGCGATCAAGCTCTAGCTCAAATTCGTCCTTCTGAGCTACCTCATGCTCTATGGCATGCTCGCTCATTTCGCGCTTCCGTAAAATTTATGCAGCAAATTTATCTCGTCTTTGGAGCCGAAAAAGCAAGGCGTGGTTTGGTGGATTTTTTCCACTTTCATATCAAAAAGCGTTGCCGAGTATCCGTCGCTAGTCGCACCGCCCGCGCGTTCGTAGATGAAGGCAAACGGCAGCACCTCAAATAGCGCTCTTAGCTTGCCCTTTGGCGCGTCGGTCGTAGCCGGATAGCTAAAAAGTCCGCCGCCTTTTAGCAAAATTTGATGCAGGTCGCTCACCATGGCGCCCGAGTATCTGAGGCGATATCCCTGCAAAAACAGCTCGCGGATAAATTTAGCGTGAGTTTCGCTCCAGCCTTTTTGCGTAGCGCCGGTGGCGTTTAGTTTGCCTTTTTGAGCTAGGGCGAGGTATCTGATAAACCTAAACTCACCGTCTTTATCCAAGCGAAAAAACGCCGGCGCGGTTCTATCCGTACAAAGCACGAGCTCAAGGCGCGGGCCATAAACGACGTAGGCGGCGGCTTTTAGATTTTGCGGAGTTAGTTCGTTTTCGTAAATGCCGAAAATCGAGCCAATAGAAAAATTTACGTCCACTAGGCTAGAGCCGTCTAACGGATCGTAGGCGACGATAAATTTCGCGCCATCGTTTAGCGCCAGCATATCCTCTTTTTCTTCGCTAACGAGCGCTTTTACGCAGGCTAAATTTGCAAACTCGGCCGTGATGATCTCGTCGCTTCTCACGTCTAGCTTTAGCTGCGTATCGCCCGTGGCGTTAGAGTGATCGGTGTATCCTAAGT
>CAUQCZ010000223.1:0-2741 GCA_963516335.1 uncultured Campylobacter sp.
TATTATAGTAGTTAAATTCTTTTATCTCAAGAGTAAAGCCTTCTTTTGCAAGGATAGGTTTTACGACTTCTAATATTTCAGCATGCGGAACCGGCGTAGCGCCTACGACGATTTTCTCGGCTGCATTTGCGGCGACCGTTAGGCTTAGAGCGACTAGAGAGTATTTAAGTAGATTTTTCATTTTATATCCTTTTTAAATTTGGCTAGCATTTAAAAAAGGATTTAAATTTCTTTTTAAATGCTTAGCGAAACTAAGCGCTTAAAAAGAAATTTTGCGCTTAGCGTTAGTCTTTCGACGACTTAAGTTCAGTGAAGCGACGCATTTCGCACATATCTGATTTCATTTTCTATCCTTTCTTTGTAAAATTAATTTCGGGATTTTATGCAAAAAAAGTTTAAAAGAAAATAAAATCAGACATAAAAATCATTTCTTTGTGATCTTATAAATAAAATTTCCTAATGATTGGAAAATTTGAACCATTATGATTAAAATCACGACGGTATAGAGCATGATATCCGGGCGAAATCTCTGGTAGCCGTAGTTTATCGCCACGGATCCCAGTCCGCCGCCGCCGACCGCACCCGCCATCGCCGAAAAGCCGATGATAACGATAAGAGTGAGCGTGATAGAAGCTACGATGCCGGGCAGTGCCTCTACGAACATCACCTTAAAAATGATCTGAAAATTTGAGCTACCAAAGCTCCTAGCGGCCTCGATGATGCCTTTATCGACCTCTTTTAGCGCGCTCTCTATGAGCCTAGCGATAAACGGCGCTGCGCCGATAGTAAGCGGAACGATAGCTGCGCTAGTGCCGATGCTAGTACCCACGATCAGGCGCGTGAGCGGGAAAAGCACGATGATTAGGATGATAAATGGAAAGCTTCTTAGCGTATTTACCGTGATGTCAAGCGCGATAAATAGCGGTTTGTTCGGTTTTAGGCCGTCCTGCGCCGAAAGCACGAGCAAGATAGCGGGCACTAGACCGATCAAAAACGCTAGAAGCGTCGAAACCACGCTCATATAAAGCGTCTCGCCGATGGCCGGGAGCAAAATACGCTCGAAAACGTCGGGAAATTTAGAAAAATCTATGTCAAACATCACGCCACCTCCCATAATACGCCGCTTTGCTTGATGTACTCGGTTACGCGCGGCTCGTCTTTTGGATCGACGTTGATGACGAGCGAGCCAAGTACGTTTTCGTTTAGCTTTTCAAGCTTGCCCCAGACGATGTTAAAGTCGATGTTTAGCGTGCGCGCCATATGCGTGATGACGCTGTTTTGAGCGACTTCTTTTGGGAAAAAGAGCCTGATATTTACGCCTTCGCTCGGCAAAATTTCATCCTCGCCGAGGAATTCCTTCATCTTTTCATCTGGCTTTAAAAATAGCTCCTCAATGCTTCCGCTGCCGATTATCTTGCCGCTTTCTAGCAGCACTGCGCGGCGCGCGATGCTTTTTACGACTTCCATCTCGTGCGTGACTAAAACGACGCTGATGTTTAGCGTTTGATTGATCTGTTTTAAAAGCTCTAGTATCGAATTTGTCGTATTTGGATCAAGCGCCGAGGTCGCCTCGTCGGAGAGTAAAATTTTTGGACTTAGCGCAAGAGCGCGGGCGATAGCAACGCGCTGTTTTTGTCCGCCGCTTAGCTCGCCGGGGTAGCTTGCGGCTTTGTTTGCAAGGCCGACTAGCTCTAGCAGCTCGCTTACTCTTTTTTTGATATCGCTATCTGAGTAACCCCAAAATTTAAGCGGAGTCGCGACGTTTTCAAACGCCGTTTTCCTCGCCATCAGCGCGAAGTGCTGAAATATCATCCCCACATCTCGCCTAAGTTCTCTTAGCTCTTTATCTTTTAGCGCCGAGATTTCTTTGTCAAATACCTTTAGGCTGCCGCCTTGATAGTCCTCTAGGCCGTTTATGCAGCGAAGCAGGGTGGATTTACCTGCGCCGCTGTGGCCTACGATGGCAAAAATTTCGCCTTTTTCTACGGTTAGGCTGACGCCGTCTATGATCTGCGTCGCTCCGTAAAATTTCTTTAAATTTTCTATTTTTATCACTCAAATTTCCTCGTTCATAATTCCGCCGAAGCGCTACTAAAATTTATAAAATTTCGCGCCTTAGCTCGTCTGTGCTCTTTGGCGAAAGAAGCGCCGGAGCGATGTCAAACACGCTAAACGCGCCGCACTCGCCTTTTTGCGCCAAACGATACGCCGCGCGGGCATAGGCTACTAGCACGCTTGCGGTAAATTCCGGATTTGAGTCAAGCTTTAGCGAAAACTCGATCAGATGTTTATTTTCGCCGTGCTCGCCCGTCGTTCCGCTTCGCAAAACAAATCCTCCGTGAGGGATGCCGCCGTGCTCTTTTTTAAGCGTCGCAAGATCTATGAAATGCACGCTCGTGTCGTAGTCGGCAAAGTAGTTTGGCATCGTTTTTATCTCTTTTTCTATGCGCGCTTTATCGGCGCCCTCTTCGGCTACGACGTAGCACTCGCGCAGATGTTTTTCGCGCGTGCTAAGTTTTGGGTTTTCGCCCGCGCGAACTCGCTCTAAGGCGCTTTTTATCGGCACGGTGTATTGGCGCGCATCCACGACGCCCTCGATCCTGCGGATAGCGTCGGAGTGACCTTGGCTCACGCCTTTGCCCCAAAACGTGTAGCTGCTGCCGTTTTGCAGCACGCTCTCACCAAATAGTCTGTTTAGCGAAAACAGGCCCGGATCCCAACCCACGGCGATGATACCTACG
>CAUQCZ010000224.1:0-2707 GCA_963516335.1 uncultured Campylobacter sp.
TTTGGGTCAAATTTGCATGCCGAAGCCGCCAGATTTAGCGCAAATTTGCCTCGGGCTACTTCTCTCCCGCTTGCCATTTTTCCCATTCGCCGCTCTCGTCAAGCTCGTTTCCTATAGCCTTGTAACGGGCGTAGTAGTGCTCTACAAAGACCCTTGCCTGCGCGTGTTTAGGCAGATAGCTTTTGCCCTCTTTGTCGCAAAATTTCGCCAAAAACTCGCCCGCAGGAGCGCGCCTTGCGTAGTGAAGCGCTAAATTTTTGTAGTTTGCGAGGCAAATTTCTTTAAATTTAGCGTAGTGCTCGCGGTCAAATTTGACGAGCAAAGCGCCGCCTTCAAAACTAAGCGCGCCCGAGTCAAATAGCAAGCTAAGATGGATGAGCCCCTCGCAGTAGTACGCGCGCACCTCATCGACCTCGCGCCACGCGATCAGTCCGACCGCGCGGGCGATCAGCTCGTGAAATACGCTCATCTCGTAGCTCGCGTCGCCGCCGATAAAGAAATTTACGAGCCCGCCCGTGGTCGCCTTGTACTCCTCGATAAATTTAAACTCGCCGCCCGCGTTCATCGCCTTTTCCGTGTCGGTGCCGACGAAAAGTATATGCCCAAACTCGTGGCCGATCGTGGAGATTTCGTAGGTTTTCTTCCAAATTTGCGGCTTTTTAAACAAAATTTCGCGTCCGTAGTCCAAAAACTCGCGCGAAAATATCTCCCCGCTAAGCTTCATAAACGGCCGCGCTTTGGCGCTCTCGTAAACGTGCTCGACGAAGGCGAATATCTTTTTGCCCCGCTCCTTGCTCACGGTCTCGTCGTTTGGCACGACCTGAGCCGAAAATAGTCCGTTTAGCTCGGCGCCGTAGTAGATCATCGGCACGCTGATGTACGTCTGCGTGCGCGCGACGTTTTGCGTCACTTGGCGCGCGAGCAGAGCGTCCTCTATCCCGCACTCGCGGCAAATTTGCTCGTAGGCGCGGATGACGCTGGCTTTAAATTTCTCCTCGTCAAAATCGCTCGCACCCGCTAGCCTCACGTCCCACTCGAGCGCGACGGCGTGCGTGTAGGCATCCTCGTAGTACTCTAGCGGATGGCCGGGCTGCAGCGGGCCTTTTACCTCCATCCACGCGCGCTCGGCATCCTGCCACGCGGGGATCGCGCGGTCGTTTTCTCGCTCGCAAAATGCCACCTTTAGCTTTTCAAAATACTTCACGTAAGCTCTTTGCTCGTCGTTTAAAGCTAGCGTTTTTAGATTTTTGATTAGCTCATCCAGCGCGTCCGCCACGCGTTTTACTTCTTTTTCAAAGGCAACCGCATAGGGCGTGAAGGCGTATTTTTCACCGTTTTTGAGGACTGCGCCGTAGCTTCGCTCGCCCTTTTGCCCGCCGTCTTTTTGATAGAGGCCGTTTTCGTCAATAAATTTGATCGCTTCGGCCATGCTTGCAAATTTAGCTTCGAATTCTTTATTCGTCGTTTGCAGAATTTGTCTGTCCCACGCGCTTTGCCACGCATTCATCGCTACTCCCGCGCCGTGCATGCCGCTAAGTAGCGCCGAGTAAAACTCATCTATTATTTTCTCCTCTTTTACCCGCGCCAAAAGCTTTTCAAAGCGCGCCTCGTAAAACTCGCGCACGAGTTCAAAAGCTTCGTCTTTTATGCGCCCTATCGCAGCCTCCTCGCGCCCCTGCTTTTTTAGTTCGTTTTCTAGCGGCTCCGTTTTTAGATCGACTATGCGGCGTAAAACCACGACTTTTTCGCTCTTTTCACCCTTAAAACCGGCGATTTTTAGCATCTTTAGCACGATCTGGCTTGGGTTATCTAGCTGCCTATACATCGCGTTTAGCTCGTCTTTGCCTGCGGCTACTAGCTCGTTTAATCTTTTAAAATCGTTCACGTTTATCCTTTTAAAAATTTGGCCTATTTTAGCTTAAAAATGCTGGACGCTGAGTTAAAAACCTCAAGCTCGGCTAAATTTCGCGCCTTTAGCCAAAGCTCTAAAAATTGATTTATCTTGCGGCTTTATCAGCGAAATTGCGCTAAAATCAGACTAAAACTTAACGAAAAACCGAGAAGACGATGAAAACTCAAGAAGAAAAAACGACAAAAAACGAAAACGCAAGCTGGCTGCAGCACTTTCCGATTATGTTTTACACCGTAGTTATGGGGCTTTGCGGGCTGGCTCTTACTTACGAGCGGCTAAATTTACTCTTTGATATCTCAGGCGCGGTTTTTGAGATTTTACGTGCTGCGGCGAGTCTAGTCTACGCGCTCATCTGCGTTTTTTACGCGGCTAAGCTAATAAAACACCCGCAAGCTTGCAAGGCCGAGCTATTTCATCCCGTGCAGGTAAATTTTTTCGCCGCATTTTCGATCGGCACGCTACTGGTGGCGACGCTTTGGAGGGATTTTGCGTCCGTTTACGACGCGCTTTTTTGCGTGGGCGTAGCATTTCAGACCTTCATCACGCTGCACGCTATGTCTTTTTGGATACGTAGCGACGTAGAGCCGCAGCACGCTAGCCCGGCGTGGTTTTTGCCTATCGTGGGCAACCTTTTCGTTCCGTTAGCCGCGCCTGCTACGAGCGAGTTTGCGTGGTATTATTTTTCGGTCGGGATATTTTTTTGGCCGGTGATTTTAGCTATTTTGCTCTATCGTCTCGTTTTTTGCGCCTCGATGCCGCCTAAATTTATCCCGACGCTTTTTATCACGGTAGCTC
>CAUQCZ010000225.1:0-2707 GCA_963516335.1 uncultured Campylobacter sp.
GCATAATAAGGCGCCGTAGCCGGAGATGCTAGCATCTCGTTGGCTATCTGAGCCTGCGTTTTGGTCGCGCCTGCGGCTACCCACGCTCTAAAGCCGTCGCCTTCCGGGGCTCTGTTAAATAACGCAACGTAAAGCTGCGCTACT
The DNA here is from genome assembly GCA_963516335.1 of uncultured Campylobacter sp. Taxonomy (GTDB): domain Bacteria; phylum Campylobacterota; class Campylobacteria; order Campylobacterales; family Campylobacteraceae; genus Campylobacter_A. The sequence goes on from CAUQCZ010000225.1 coordinate 145, forward strand.
TGGGCTTGTGTTACTGCCATTAAGGACTCCTTTATAAAATTACTTGATGTTTTTAGTGTTCTATTTACAGAAAACTATCGCCAATTATACCATAATTTTTATAAAATGAAGGGAAGCGTTTTTTAATTTAGCTAGGCGATCGCTACAAAAAACGACAATGTTCAAGGTGTATAAATAAAATTTTTGTCTTATGTTGCGGCCGTAGTAGCGTTAAATTTACCAAAAATTTTTTGGCAATGCTTAGCCTGGTTTTTAGAAACTTGATGTATAGACTTGTCGCATTAAATATTTTGCGGAGCTTTTTAACGGCTAATAAACAAAGATGTCGCTAGGCTGCTGGCTTGCTAATTTTACCATTTAAGCCGTCTAAGCGCGGCAGTAAGCAAATGCGCGCCTATCGCTATCTCATGGATTTTTTAATTTATCTTGAGCCTAAAATTTAAGCCACATCCGATAAAAGACTAGAATTTTACCGTATTTGTTTGGTTTAAAGAGTGTATAGACTCTTAAGCCGATTTTGTTTAACATGGTTTATTTAAAAAGCAAATAGTTTGATCGCGCTAGAAATCATACTAAGAAATTATAAAATTTAGCCCTATTTAGTAGTATCAATGGCTCGCTTTTCTTTTTAAGCTAACCATAAGTGAAATTACTACATAAATATGTTGTATACGTATTTCGAAGGCTTAAGGAAAGTCCATAAATTGGGGGTATATTTTAGGCAGAATGGTGTCCCCAGCGAGATTCGAACTCACGGCCTCAGAATTAGGAATTCTGCGCTCTATCCAGCTGAGCTATGAGGACAAAAAATAAAAATACGTCAAAATTTTGTAAAACAAAAGCTGTTTTTACCGCAATAGGTAAAATGAAAAACTAAATTTAAAGGCGAGGATTTGCATCCCCGCCAAATTCGGCTTAGCCGTTTCTTTTCTTGATAATCTCTTCGCTGACGTTCTTTGGAACTTCCTCGTAGTGGTCAAATTCCATAGAATAAGTCGCGCGGCCTTGCGTCATAGAGCGAAGGTCAGTAGAGTAACCAAACATCTGAGCTAGCGGGCAGAAGGCCGTGATGATCTTGCTTCCGTTGCGCTCATCCATAGAGTTTACCTGACCGCGGCGTTTGTTTAAGTCGCCGATAACATCGCCCATATAGTCCTCAGGCGTCTCAACCTCGACCTTCATCATAGGCTCAAGGATAACCGCGCCCGCTTTTCTAGCGCCCTCTTTGAAGCCCATAGAAGCAGCTAGTTTAAACGCCATTTCAGATGAGTCGACCTCGTGGTAGCTACCGTCAAATAGAGTAACTTTAACGTCCTCAACAGGATAGCCGGCAAGCACGCCGCTTTGTAGCGCCTCTTTGCAGCCTTTTTCAACCGCCGGGATGTACTCTTTAGGAACCACGCCGCCTTTAATGTCGTTAACGAACTCAAATCCGCTAGCCGCAGGTAGCGGCTCAAGGCGCAAGAATACGTGTCCGTACTGACCGCGACCGCCTGATTGTTTAGCGTATTTATACTCTTGCTCGACTGTTTTGCGGATAGTCTCGCGGTATGCAACTTGCGGCTGACCTACTTCGGCATCAACTTTAAATTCGCGTAGCATTCTATCTACGATGATCTCAAGATGAAGCTCGCCCATACCGCTGATAATGGTTTGACCGCTCTCTTCGTCGGTACCTACTCTAAAGCTTGGATCCTCTTGAGCTAGTTTTTGAAGCGCGATGGCCATTTTTTCTTGGTCGGCTTTAGTTTTTGGCTCAACGGCAACGCTGATAACCGGCTCAGGGAAGTCCATCTTTTCAAGGATGACCTTGTCTTTTTCGCTCGCAAGCGTATCGCCGGTTAGGGTATTTTTTAGACCTACGACCGCACCGATCTCTCCCGCGTGAAGAATCGAAATTTCCTCGCGTTTGTTTGAGTGCATTTTTAGCAAGCGGCCGATTCTTTCTTTATTATCCTGAACGGTATTGTAAGCATAGCTACCGCTCTCAAGGCTACCGCGATAAACGCGGATAAAGGTAAGCTGTCCGACAAACGGGTCGGTCATAATCTTAAATGCAAGAGCCGCAAATTCGCCGTTATCGGTGCTTTCTACCGTTACTTCGCTACCGTCTTCATAAACGCCCTTAATCGCCTCGATCTCATCAGGTGCAGGCAAATACGCTACGACCGCGTCAAGTAGGGGCTGGATGCCTTTGTTTTTAAATGCTGTTCCGCAAAGCATCGGAGTTATCGTCATTCTTAAGCAACCCGCTTTGATACCTTTTTTGATCTCTTCTTCGCTTAGCTCCTCGCCCGAGAAAAATTTCTCCATCAAGCTATCGTCGGTTTCAGAAACTGCTTCGATTAACTTAGTGCGGTACTCTTCTGCTTTTTCTTTTACTTCCGCCGGGATCTCTATCTCTTTATAATCAGTCGGCTTTTTGTCGTCTTCCCAAACGTAAGCTTTCATCTTAACAAGATCGACCACGCCTCTAAAGTTATCCTCTGCGCCGATAGGAATTTGAATAGGCACCGGATTTGCTTTTAGGCGGTTTCTGATTTGAGACTCGACGTTATAAAAA
>CAUQCZ010000226.1:0-2701 GCA_963516335.1 uncultured Campylobacter sp.
GTCCAAAGGTCATAAAAAAGCGGATTCGCTTTAGCCCTTTGATGTTTTTTACTAAGCTTTCAAGCTCCTCGTGATAGAGCAGGTAGCTATCTTTGACGCCTACTTTCGGGTAGTCCCATTTGAACATTATTTCCATCGGCTCGGTCTCTTTCCACTCGCCGCGCTCCCAGTAGCGGCCCTTTGCACTCACTTCGCGCAGGTTGATTTCGGGGTTGAAATTCGTCGCGAACGGATATCCGTGATCGCCCGCGTTGCAGTCTAGGATGTCGATCTCGTGGATCTCGTCAAAGAGATTTTGCTGTGCGTAGGCGCAAAATACGTTCGTCACGCCCGGATCAAAGCCGCTTCCCAGCAGCGCCATCGTGTTTGCGGCTTTAAACTCGCCGTCCTTCGCCCACTGCAGCTTGTACTCAAATTTTGCTGTGTCGGGGTGCTCGTAGTTTGCGGTGTCGATGTAGGGGATGCCGGCGCGAGAGCACGCGTCCATGAGGGTTAGGTCTTGATACGGCAGCGCCACATTTAAAAGCAAATCGGCGCCCGTTTTTTTGATGAGCGCGACTACGGCGTCGGTATCGTCCGCGTCGATCTGGGCGGTGTCGATAGCGACGCCTAGGCGGTCTTTGATAAATTTAGCGATCGCGTCGCATTTGCTTTTGGTGCGGCTTGCAAGGGTGATCTTGCTAAAAACGTCCGCGTTCATCGCGCATTTTACGGTCGCGACTTGGCTCACGCCGCCCGCGCCTATGATTAAGATATTTGACATTTAGGCTCCTTTAAATTTTAAATTATGATTTTACCGCTATTTCGTTTAAATTTCTCTAGCCGCAACGCTAAAATAGTTTAGTCCGCCCCATGCGTCCTTGTCGCCGATGATATAGATATACTCTTTGGCGCGCGTTAGAGCTACGTTTAGTAAATTCGGCTTTGCCGACGCCCATGCTCTTGCGCCCGCGCTAGCTCCGCCTAGGATAAATATAACGACTTTGGATTCTTGGCCTTGCATGGTGTGGATGGTGTTTGCCCTGATTCGTATCTTGCCTTGTTTTTGCAAGGCCGCGCTTTGCTTTACGACGTCGGTAAACGGCGTTATGATTTTTATATATTCGCTCGCGTTTGCGCCGATTAGCGTTTTTAGCGATTCGTAAATTTGATCCGCCGCCGCTAGCTCAGCCTCGCTGCCGTTGCCGCTCCAAACGCTCGTTTTTATATCTATCCAGCAGCTTGCCGCTTTGGCGAGCGAGTTTTTATTTTTGCCTTTGCCCCAGACCATAGCGCCGTCGTACGTCGTCTCATTTGCGACGTTAAACATAGGATTATCGCAGCGTCTATGCACGATGAGCGGCGAACCGACCCAGGTTTGACCGATATAAGCGCCTATTTTTTGAGTTTTATCCGCACATGCTTGCAGCGAAGTTGTCGCTACGTTAAACTCCCTAGACGCCCCGGTATATCCAAGCAGCACATCGTTTAAATTTTCGGGTAGAGTTACCACCGGTTCTAGTTGCAACGGATCGCCTACTATTACCGCCGTTTTGGAGCGATATAGCGCGCCTACGGCGTTTGAGATATTTGCCTGACCCGACTCATCTACTAGCAAAAGCCCGATATCGTTTTCGCCAAAATCGCTAAAAAACCGCCCAAAAGAGGCAAACGTAGAGCTAACGACGGGAACGACGAAAAATAGCGATTTTAAAATTTCCCTTGCCTGCTCTTTCTTTTTAAATTTACCCAGATCGCAAAACGCCGCCAAATTTGCGCCCAATTTCGTCTTTTGCGACCAGATAGCGGCTTTATGTAAATTTAACGCTTTTATAAAGACGTTTATCCTAGCCTGCGCGACGGAGGTTTTTATACCGTTTTCCGCCATAAAAGGCGAGCTGTTTTCGCGCTCTTCTTTACTCTGCTGCGCGCTTAGCGACTTTTGAGTAGAGAAATTTAGTAGCGCTAGTAGCGTATTCACGGTATTTAGCGCTTCGTTAAATTCTTTTTGCGCTAGTTTGAAATCATAGCTTTGTTTGCCGAATTTGAATAAATTTACAAGCCCGTCGACCTTAAATTTATCGTTAAAGCTCGTTATCGCGCCTTGCGTTTTTAAAACGCCGAATTCCGGATGGTTTTGATTTATAAAAAAGTCGTTTAGGCAGTTTTCTTTAAAATCGCTTACGTTGCCGCTATTGCCTAGCGTGGCGCAGATTAGCCCCCAGGCAGGCTGCGAAATTTGGCTTTTTTGACACTCTACTAAGGCATCCGCCGATAGCAGCCTCGTAGCCTGCATCCTAAAATAATCAAGCTCGCTCAAATACGCCTTATCCACGCTATCAAGCTTAGGTAGTTCGGCGCTTATATTTTCTACGGCTTTGTTATTGCACGAGGCCACGACGATCTCAAAGCCTTTTAGCTTGGGATTTAGCGGATAAAAGTCCGGGTATTGGCTACCGTCTAGCTTGACGCCGCGCTCGAAAATTTCGTCTTCTTTTAGCGTAGCTAAAACCTTTGCCCGCTCCACGATCACGCCTGCAACCGCGTCTTTTAAGAGCGTCGTTTTGCCCGTGCCAGGAGGTCCGTTTACGCTATAAACGCCGCCTTTTTTCTCGTTAAAAAGCTTCATTATATTATTTACGGCGATTTGTTGCGAGTAAATTAGCATATATTCGCTAGCAAACGCGCCTAGCGGGTAGTTTTTGGGTTCTAGCATCGAAAA
>CAUQCZ010000227.1:0-2697 GCA_963516335.1 uncultured Campylobacter sp.
AAGCACGAAAGTGTAGGATGCGGCATTGCTAAATTTATCATAGATGATCTTTTTTAGCTCTTCCTCGTTAAGAGCTTTGATCTGCGCGGCGCTTAGCGGGCGCATTCGCGCATTGCCGCCGTAAAAAAACTCGCTAAATTCCCTGCTAAATTTATATCCGGGCAATTTCTCATTTCGCGCAAGCTCGTCGAGCGATTTGATCTTTAAATTTTGCAGCGCTTTTTCGTCCACGCGCGGAGAGCTAAACTCTAAGTTTATCGCTTCCAGCAGCCATTTTAGATCCCGCGAGCCGCAGCTTCCGTAAAATCCGTGCGAAAATGCGGAGATGTTTTTGCGGTAATTCACCTGCCGCCCGCTTAAAATTTGCGAAATTTCATAATTGTTAAACTCGCCTGCGCCGCTTTCGTTTGAAAGCATCGCGGCAAAACTTCCAAGCCCGGGATGCGCTAGATTGGACATTCCGCCTCTGCTTACCGCGGCAAACGAGATGAAATCCTTGCGCGTCTTAAGCGGCTTTAAGATCACGGTCGCGTTATTTTCAAGCAGGTAGGTATAAAATTTAAATCGCGGATCAAAACTCTTGCTTAAAATTTTGCCCTCGGGTAGGTTTTTAGAAACCAGACTATCCGGCAGCTTTTTATGCGCGGCATGCGTATTTATCGCCATAGCGCCATCCTGCAACTTCTTAAATTTAGCCTCATCCAGATTATATCCTGAGCCGCTAAAAACGCTTGCGTGCACCTCGCTTAGATCCGTCAGGCGCCTAAATTCTAAATTTAGCTCCTCTAGGCTGATCTCACGCAGCAGTTTTACCTCCAAATCACGCTGTTTTGCGGCGCTAGGCAGAACGGCTCCTGATTTTACGGCATGAAGAATCTCTCTTGCAAAAAACGCGGAATTTGCGCTTTTTCTACGCTTAAAGGCGCTGTGCCGCGAGCTGATCAAGGCATCCTTTGCTAGGGCGAAATCGCGCGCATCAAAGCCGCTATCTCGCAAGCCTTTGATTAGCCCGAGCGCCTGCGAGATCGCGCCGTCAAAGTCTCCGCCTAAAACGGCGACGTCAAAGCTATAGATCGTTTTTTGAAACTGCAAATTCGACCTGGAAAAATTAACTCGCAGCAGCGCGCCTTCGCTAGCTTTTGCTCGCTCATAAATCGTAGAGATGAGGCTAGAGATAAGCTCGCTTTTTAAAATTTTTCTCGCATTCGCCTCGCTGCCTGGGGGCGCAAATTCCTCCCAAAACGAAATTTTGACCGAATTTAGCGATGTTTCGTTCATATCGTAATTGTAAATTTTCAAACCCTGCCTAGGCGGAATGCCCATATCCTGGCGAGCGTAGGAGCTTGTATTTTTAAGCGGCGACAAATTTTGCTTTAGCAGTTTTAAAATTTTATCCCTTTTAAAATCGCCCACGGCTATAAATTTCATAGACCTGGGCTGGTAAATTTTTTGATAAAGCTCCTTGATTCGCTGCGCGCTTACGGATTTTACGACCGCCATATCGCCGATCGGCGCACGATTAAAATACGCGCTGCCGCCGTAAAGCTCCTCATCCATCCGCTCGTAAAGCCTTGCGATCGGCGTATCACGACTGCGCGCCTCCTCGATTATAACGCCTCTTTCTTTTACAAGCTCGAGCGGATTGAACTCCACTCCGTCCGCAATCGAAGCAAAAATTTTAAAAACGTCCTTTAAATTTTCTTCGCTAACGGCGATGCTAAGCGTGTAAATCGTGCTGTCGTAGCCCGTCTGCGCATTTACGTCGGCGCCGAATTTCACGCCCAGGCTCTGCAGCTTTTTGATGAGCTCGTTTTTGCTAAAATCGCGACTTCCGTTAAAGGACATATGCTCGATAAAGTGCACAAGCCCGCGCTCATTGGGGCTCTCATCGATCGAGCCCGCATCCACGACCAGATAGAAAACGGCGGAATTTTTGGGCACGGAATTTTCTAAAATGTAGTATTTAAGCCCGTTTGGCAGCGCCCCCCGCAGGACGGCTCCGTCCCACTCAAGCGCAAAAGCTCCCGCACAAAGCAGTAAAAATAGTAAAATTTTTCGCATTTAAAGCCCTTTATTTATTTCTAGTAAAATTCCGCCTCGCAGACCTTTCGGCAGACTTTTCTCTTTCGGCTTATCAAACTGCCTGCCTGCGCCATTCTGCGCTATTTTTTAGATTTGCTCGTTTGACCCGTCAGCCTGCGATATTTCTTAAATTTGCCAACTTTTAAGCCGCATGCTCGCGCGCCTATCTCGGTATGCTTCGCAAGCTTACCGGCTCTGGCTCCATACCACGGCAGCACTCTCGTTTGGCGCATCGCCCAAATCGACAAATGCGTCGATCTTGCTCTACGCGCTGAGGCGGCGGCATAGCTGCCCGGCGGCACGGACGCAAATTTTAAAATTTACTTACACCCGGGCTAAATTTAAAAAGCGCGAGTCGATAAATTTTAAATTTACGCCAAGCGCGGCGGGCTGTTAAGCTTTGAAATTCCACGGCTAAATTTCGCAATTATCTTTCACAGTCGCTTTTATGTCCATACGGACAAATATTTAAATTTTACATTGCCCTATTCTTGCCATGCGCTGTTTTAGCACGTATCGATCAAACAAGCCGCTGACGCACGATCTTGCATCTTTGCCGCATGATATTTTAGCGCTCCGCCTATAAACGCGCCGCCCTAAACTGCCGTTTACTAC
>CAUQCZ010000228.1:0-2690 GCA_963516335.1 uncultured Campylobacter sp.
CGATAAGATCAATCTTTTTATACGGCACCATGCGCGAGGCGGTTAGATAAAACTCCTCTTTAGCTTCGCGCAGCGTAAATTTATCCACACCCACGGGCGGATAGATGACGTCGCTGGGCTTGCCGTAGATTTTTTCTATACGGCGCGCGATATATCGGCTATTTGCGACGTAGTGATCTACGCGGTTTGCGGTGCTCGCGTCCCAAATGCGAATTTTATGCAAAAAATACTTCGCCAGCACACCTTTTAAACCGCTATCTAGCCCGCTTTCGCGCAGATACTGATGATATAGATCCCACGCGTAGCGAATCGGCGTGTGGATGTATGCGATGTGAAGTTGATTTGAGTGCGTTAAAACTCCCTTTGCCACGGCATGCGAGCTAGATAGCACGACGTCGTATCCGCTTAGATCAAACTGCTCTATCGCAAGCGGAAATAGCGGCAAATAGTTGCGGTATTTGCTCTTTGCAAAGGGCAGCTTCTGGATAAAGCTCGTATGCGCTCGCTTGCCTTTTAAAATTTTGTCTCGGTCGCGCTCGCTTAAAAAGTCGATAAGACCGTAAATTTCAAAATCGCCCCAAACATTCGTGAAACTCTCGACGCATTTTTCTGCGCCTGCGTAGGTGCTAAACCAGTCGTGGATTAGTGCTTTTTTCATTTTTTGCCCAGATAAAAATTAGTTTCCAGCGATTTTTCAATCGGCCATTTTATAAACTCGCCTTCATATTCTTTTGTCTTTTTAAGCAACAAAAAGATACTCCAAGCAGCCTGAGGAAACGCCCTAGCTAGCGGCTTTGCGATGCAGGGCGGAAACGGATAAAAGTTGCTTCCTTGAAAATCTACTAACTCAAATCCGCCCCAAATTTTTAAAAATCGCATCAAATCGGGCTTAGTATAACCTCTAACGTGCGCGGAGTGATTTTGTATAGACGTAGGCTGTCTGCCCAGTAGCAGCAAGGCTCTGTTGTGAAGGCTGGCTAAATTCGGAACCGCTAGCACGAAATGCCCGCCTATTTTTAGCGTACGAGCTATCTCGTGAAATATCCAAAATATCTCCTTGACGTGCTCTAGAATTTGATTTGCGCTCACGAGATCCAGGCTCTCGTCCTCGAAGGGAAATCTATCTCGCTCAAGATCGTGCGAAAAGACCTCGATGCCTCTTGCGGCTAGTTTTGCGACGTTTGGCTCGTACCCTTCTAAGGCCAAAAGCCTAGCATTATCGCATTTGCTTTTATATATCGCCAAATCATCGCCCTTACCCGCGCCGATATCCAGCACGGCTTCATAATGCCCTATTTTAGCGGCAAAGTCAGCTATTATATGTCGTCCGTAGTTTAGGCTTCTGTCTATCATTTTACGGTTCCTTATCTTAGTTTTTCCATTATTTCTATGATTTGTTTAGCAGAGCGCTCCCAGCTAAATCGCTTAATATTTTCAAAACCCTTAACGCAAAGTTCGTTTCGCAAATTTTCATCGTTCAAAACGGCTTGTATCTTATTTCTTATATCTTCTACGTTATGCGGATCGAAATATAAAACGCTATCCCCGCAAACTTCAGGTAGGCTCGCGGCGTTTGAGCACACTACCGGACAACCGCAGGCCTGCGCCTCAAGCGGCGGGATGCCAAACCCCTCGTATAAAGACGGAAAGACGAATAATTTTGCTAGATTATAGATAGCGGCGATGTCGGCGTCCTTAACATAGCCGGTAAAAAATATACGCTCTGTGAGATTATTTTTCTCGATAATCTCCAAAATATCGCTATCGCTAGTTATAAAGCCGTCCCTTTTTCCCACTATTACCAAATTTAACTCCGTCTTTTCTAGCGCAAACAATAAATTTTTCAAATTTTTGTGAGGTTTTACGTTCCCTACGAATAAAATAAAATTTTCCGGAAGTTTATATTCTCTTGCAGCCGCCTCCAAAACGGCGCTATCGTAGCGGTTATTAAAACGTCCCTCGTCTATAGCGTTTGGTACGACAAAAATATTTTTATCCGTTTTCGTATATTTTAATATCTCGCTTCTTGAAAACTCCGAAACGCTAAAGACGACGTCGCTTCTGCTTAAAGCTTGATTAAAAATCATCTTGGCATACATCTTTTGCATAAAATTTAAGCTGTCGTAAAAAGCCAAATGAAACGCATCATGAATGGTAACCGCTCTAAATTTAGCCCTTATGGGCAAGATAGGGATATTGTAGTGAGGAGACCAAAAAATATCGCATTTAGGAATCTTTACCGACAAACAAATCTGCTCGTCCAAAGAGTAAATTTCCCGCCCGCACTCTAAAATTTTAATGTTTTTACTCCATGCGTACTCCCTTATCTCAGCCTCCGTACCTAGTAAAATAACCTCGAATTTCTCCGTTAAAAACGGCAGTAAACCCTTTATATACGTACCTATTCCGGATGCTTTGTGCATGCGAAAGTCGATTGCTATCTTTTTACACATAGCCATCCTAGTTTTACCTGATAGTTTAAAATTAATGATATTTCAAATAAAATTATATCAAATCTTAAATAATAAGTCGTATTTTTTCTTCCCAATCGTTATCCTTTGCAAATTTTACGATTTCGCTCCCACCTATTTGCTTTAAGGCTACGGCTTTTTTTACGCACGTCGCAAAATCCTCTTTTGAATCAGCTAACAAAGCAGGGCTATTTAGCTGCTCTAGCTCTCGCCATTTAG
>CAUQCZ010000229.1:0-2673 GCA_963516335.1 uncultured Campylobacter sp.
TAACCAAAAGTTCGTTTTGCAAATAGTGTAAAAACGTAGCGCTCGTCCTCTCCGTAGCGTCAAAAATCACGACGTCTTCGATAAAATCGCTTTCATATAGCGGATTTGTGTAAAATTCCTTAAGCGCTAGCGAAATATAGCCGTACATACTCATATCTCGGCCAAATATCGACACAGAGGTCGCTACGTCCGTGGATGCGGGCATGTTTATATCATAACCTAGATCCTCAAACTCATCTGCCGAGCCGTCTAATTTTAGCAGCTCGTCTAGGCTCTCTACGCCGTCAAAATTAGCAAAGTCTTCATCTACGCTCTCGATAAAATCGTCTATTTCGCTGCTTCGAACCTTATCAAACGCTGTTTCTTCGCTTGACTCTTCCAGTTTACAGACGGCGGCAAATTTGGAGATATTTTTATGAACGATGCAAATGGCGCAAATTTCGCGGTGCGCATAGACGTAAAGCGCGTTTTTGCCTACCAAATTTTGGCTAAGAATTCTATCGTGAATGAGAGCTAAAGGAGAATAAAGCAGGCTCACGTCCGTATCGCCGAATAAATTTTCAGCCTTTTTTACGTCCTGCGTTTTTACGTAAAATATCCAGCCAGGCGCCGGATTTATGAAAGTTAGCTCCTTTGGATCTATGCCCGTTTTTTCAAGCGCGCTCATATTTTTAGGACCGACCGCGCCTTGAGATAAGGCGTCAAAAAAGAGCGAAACATAAACCCATTTATATTCTTTTTGCAGATTTTTTAGATACTCTTTTGCCCTTGCCGATACCGCGCCGGTATCGTCGTTATCAAACTCCGATTTTACGGTTTTTAGCGGCTTTGAGACCTTATACGCTTCGCCGTAAAATAGGCACTTCTTGGACTCGATAACGACGCTAAGATATAAGACGCTAAAAAAACTGCGCAGTGACAAGCTCTCTCCTAAAATTTACGATTTTTTATCATATCTAAAATGTTATTAAATATAATTAAAATAGCTCCGTTTGCAAGGTTAAAAATTTATCTCTTATCCGCATTGCCTCTTCTTGCAGATCCGCATCGATCAAATTCGACGGCTTTAGCTCTTTATAGTCGCTCACGGCGATATCGCACATCATGCGGATTTTATCCAGATTGGCTTTGCTTATCTTGCCTGATTTGCTGATTTTTTGGATATTTTCTAGATAGCCGTTTGAACGGGCGATATAGGTGGCGTATTTTTGCGAGATTTCGCTTTGCACCATCACGGTGTGGGCGAGTTTGTTGTAGACGTCTTTGTGATAAGCGGAGCTAGAAAGTTTATAGGCGGTTTCATAATCGCCCGTTTCGTAGTAAAATTTGGCTCCAAGCGCGTTTTTATAAGACGGACTAAGAGTGATAAATGAGATAAAAGCGGCCGCCAAAAGCGCCCCGATAGACAAAACCACGGTCTTTGAGCTCATTTTTCCATCTCCTTTTTTATTAGCTCCCTTGCGTCTTCTAGCGCCATGTCCGTCACGCTAAAAGGCGGCGAGAGCGTGTAAGAAATCTCGCTAAAAGGCTTTGGGATTATCATTTTATCCCAGCTTTTTAGCTGCCAAAATTTACTCGCTTCGTAGTTTAAAATTTGTATTTGCGCATTTTGCTTTTGCGCGATGACGACCGCTCCGTCGGCGACGCTATGATAGGGGCCGCGCGGGCCGTCCGGGGTGATGATGACGTCGGTGCCGTTTTTTAGCTCTCTAAAGCTTTGCGCGAGCGCCTTTACCGCGCCTTTTGAGCTACTGCCCCTGATCGCGCCGATACCGAAAAATGAAATCACGCGCGCTATGATCTCGCCGTCTTTGTGGTCGCTTATCATGACTTTGGCGCGTCTTTGCGGGTTTTGGCCGTTTTCCCACCAATGCACGTAGGCAAAGCTCATTAGCGCCAGTCTGCCGTGCCAAAACAGCACGACGCAGGGCTCGTTCGTCAAATTTGTCTTAGAAAAGCTCTTTTTGCAGGTTAGAAATATAATCCAAATAAAAAAATAGATAATGCGCGGGGCTAAATTTATAAAAACGCTTCGTTTAAATTTAGCCCACGAGCTCACCGTAAAGCACCATTCTCTTTGGATCGTTCACGCGCACTTTTAGCGTCTTGCCCAGCAGCTCTTCGCTGCCCGCGACTTGAACGAGGAAGTTATTAAAGCTTCTGCCGGCAACTCCGCCGTTGGCGCGAAGCTCCTCAAAATATACGTCGAAAATTTTGCCTTTTTGCTCCGCGACGATTTCGTCTAAAATCTCGTTGTGGCGGCTTTGCAGGCGGGTTAGGCGAGCGCTTGCGACGGCTTCTGGGATTTGATTGGTAAATTCCGCCGCCTTAGTCATCGGGCGAGGCGAATACTTAAAGCTAAAAATTTGCTCAAAGCGCACCTTTTCTAGCACGTCCATCGTGTCCTCAAACTCCTCTTCGCTCTCTCCGGGAAACGCCACGATAATGTCGGTTGAGATGCTAACATCAGGACACATCGCGCGCAATCTAGCAGCCCTGTCTAAAAACCACTCTTTGGTGTAGCCGCGCTTCATCTCGCGTAGGACTTTGGTGTTTCCGCTTTGAAGCGGCATGTGCATGGATTTGCAAATTTTGGGATTTTGACTAAAGATTTCTAAAAATTTATCGTCCATATGGAGCGGATGCGGGCTGGTAAATCGTATGCGCTCGACG
>CAUQCZ010000230.1:0-2663 GCA_963516335.1 uncultured Campylobacter sp.
CGCTAGAGCAGGGCGTCGCAAACGCAAACGACGCTATCGGTATCCTGCAGATCGCAGACTCCACGCTAGCAAATATCACGCAAAGCGCCGACCGCATCGGCGAGCTCTCGGTGCGCTATAGCAGCGGTATCCTAAATGCCGACCAGCAAAAAATGATAAAAAGCGAAGTCGGTGCGCTAACTAAATCAATGCAAGATAGCGTAGATCAGGCTAGCTTTAACGGTAAAAACGTATTTGGCGGACAGATAAGTTTTTTAACCGGCAACGGTATGGAGGGCGTAAATTTATCTGCGCCTAAATTCGGCGGCATCGACGTGGGCGATATAAATAGCGTGCATAAATTTATCGGCGGCGTAAATGCTTTGCGCGGCGAAATCGGCGCGGTGCAAAACGGCATACTCTCCGGTATAAATGCAAGTCTAGCTAAAAACGTCGCGCTAAGACAAAGCGAGTCCCAGCTGCAAAATAACGATATCGCCAAAAACGTAAGCGCGTTTAAGCAAAATGATCTGCAGGCAAACGCCGCGATCCTTGCGCAAGCGCACAATACCGCAAGCTTGCAAAGCCGGTTTAACAGGCTTTTGGGCTAAATTTAACTAAACGCCGTTTTAGCCGCTACGCTCCTTGGCGGCTAAAAACGCTTTTATTTTATTCTAAATTTGGCGATTTGATCGCGCCTTAAATCAATCTATCAAATTTTACTTTCGCGTTTAACATGCCTCCGCGCTTTATGATCATAAAAGCTTGTCGCTTTAAATTTATCGGAGCGGGCTATGTCCGCGTCAAATTTACCTAAACCCTCCACATTAGCTTTGCTAGGATTATCATTATGACGCACAAAACAAGGGCGATGACATGCGAGTATTTGCCGAAAGGATCGGGCTTTTTGAGCTTATAAACGAAAAAGAGCGATATCGCCGTAACTAGGCACATCAGCCCTAGTACGCCGATTTTTGCCATTAGCAAGATCTGAAACGAGCTACCAAACCATCCATTTTCACCGCCTAGATATTCCTTTGCCATAAAAATACCGCTGATAATTAACATCAAAAATGCCGTACCAAAAACCTTTGCGCTACCTTTAGTGTAGGCTTTTTTGACGCGAGCGAGCGTATCCTCGTCTATGTGCTTTTTGGCAAACGGAAATATACAAACGTCGAAAAATACGTAACCGACGAAGGCGACAGCGCTCAAAATATGAACGATCAGGAAAAATAGATACATTTAAGACCTTTTTTGTTTGATTATATTTAAATCGGTCGTTTAAAGGGATGATTTTGATTAAGGATTGCGCGGAAGAGTGTTAAATTTAAATTTATCGGCGAGGTGGCAAATTTGCAAAAAATCTTTGTGAGGTTAAATTTGAATAGATTCGTAAATTTAAGATTGCGTAAAATTTAAAAAGAAATTTATAAAAACCGCCCGTAAAATTTAACGGGCGGGGTAAATTTAAGTGCGTGTAAAAACGCTAAAACCTTAAATTTAGATTTGAAGCCCTTGCCGAGACAGGGGCTAAATTTTACTCGACTTCGGCGTCGATGACGTCGTCGTCTTTTTTCTTGCCGCCGTTTGCTTGCTCGCCCGCGGCGCCGTCTTTTTTATACATCGCTTCGGCTAGCTTGTGGCTGGCTTCGCTTAGAGTTTTGACCTTTGCGTCGATCTGCTCTTTGCTCGCGTTTTCGTCTTTTAGCGTCTCTTTTAGCTCGTCAAGCGCCTTTTGGATGCGCTCTTTGTCCTCGGCCGGGATCTTTTCGCCTAGCTCGTCGAGACTCTTTTGCGTTTGGTGAGCGAGCGCGTCGGCTTGGTTGCGCGCTTCTACCGCGTCTTTGCGTTTTTTATCGTCCTATTTGTGTAGCTCGGCGTCTTTGACCATGTTGTTGATCTCGTCTTCGCTTAGGCCGCTTGAGCCTGAGATCGTGATGTTTTGGGCTTTGCCTGTAGCCTTATCTTTAGCTGAGACCGTTAGGATACCGTTGGCGTCGATGTCAAACTCAACCTCGATTTGCGGTACTCCGCGAGGAGCGGCAGGGATGCCCTCTAGGTTAAACTGGCCCAAAGACTTGTTGTCGCGGGCAAATTCGCGCTCGCCTTGCAGTACGTGGATCGTGACGGCGCTTTGGTTATCCTCGGCGGTTGAAAATACCTGATTTTTCTTAACCGGGATAGTTGTGCCTTTTTCGATGATTTTCGTCATCACGCCGCCTAGAGTCTCGATACCTAGGCTTAGCGGAGTGACGTCTAGGAGCAACACGTCCTTCACATCGCCTTTGATGACCGCGCCTTGGATCGCCGCGCCGATAGCTACGACCTCGTCCGGATTTACGCTTTTGTTTAGCTCTTTGCCAAATGCCTTTTTGACCTCTTCTTGAACTAGAGGCACGCGCGTCGAGCCGCCCACCATGACGATTTCTTTTATATCTTTTTTGTCTAGTCCGGCGTCTTCTACGACCTCGTTTATCTTGGTGATCGTTTGAGCGACTAGATCCTCGATCATGCCTTCAAATTTAGCCCTAGTTAGCGTTTTTGTGAGGTGTTTAGGACCAGTAGCGTCAGCGGTGATAAACGGTAAATTTATCGTCGTTTCTTGAGCCGAGCTGAGCTCTTTTTTAGCCGTTTCGGCTGCTTCTTTTAGGCGTTGCATAGCCATCAAGTCGGTTTTTAGA
>CAUQCZ010000231.1:0-2660 GCA_963516335.1 uncultured Campylobacter sp.
ATTTATGGGCGTAGCCGGCATAGACGTAGACGTAAAGGATCTTGGCGAAAAGATAATCGCGATGGGTAAAACCGACTACGGTTACGTACTTTTGATGAAAGGCGACGGATTGATTTTGCTACATCCCGACCTTTCTAGCATAGGTAAGGTTAGCACGGCTAGCAAAACCGTAGCCGAAGGCTATGCGGCTAAAAGGTTCGATAATAACGGCTTGATCGCTTACGTAAATACGAGCGGCCAAAACGTAACGGCTAAAGTAATCCCTATAAACGATGAAGGCTGGCTAGCAGTAGCTGCTATCGGCGCGGATACCTTCTCGTCAAACACCTTGCCGCTTTTGCGCACTCAGCTCATTTTAGCGACTATATTTATCATAGCTCTTAGCGCATTTGTTTATATATTGCTCAAAAAATCATTAAGTCCGATAAAAACCATCCAAGAAAAGCTAGAAGATACGTTTAAATTTATCGCCCACGAAGCTCCGGCTCCGCAAAAGCTAGCCGTAACCGCTAGGGACGAATTTGGCGTCATGAGCTACGCGATAAACGAAAATATCGATAAGGTCATCGCCGGTATCAAAAAAGATAGCGCCCTAATCGAGGAGATGAACGGCATCGCAAATCTCATGATAAAAGGCCACATGGGAGCTAGTATAAAATCAGACCCGAACAATCCGGCTCTAGTGCAGCTAAAAGACTTGCTAAACCGCTTTTTTAGCTCCATATCGTCAAATTTAAAAGGTATAGCCGCTGTACTAAGCTCGTATAATAAAAACGACTATACGCCTCGCATAGAGTTAAAAGACGATATAGAAAGCGATCTGCGCGATATGATGGTGGGCTTGCAAAGCGCGGGAGACGCCGTAAGTAATATGCTAAGAGAAAATCTAAAAGAAGCTCAAATGCTCGAAGAAAAAGCTAAAATCCTAGCCGACTCCATGAGAGAGCTGACGCAAGGCGCGAGCAAACAAGCAAGCGCGATAAACGAAAGCGCCGCTGCGATCGAGCAGATGAGTAGCTCGATGAATGCGATCAGCCAAAAGGCGCAGGACGTAACCCGCCAAAGCGAAGAGATCAAAAACATCATCGTCATCATCCGCGATATAGCCGATCAGACGAATTTACTCGCTCTAAACGCCGCTATCGAGGCAGCAAGAGCGGGCGAACACGGACGCGGCTTTGCCGTCGTGGCAGATGAGGTTAGAAAGCTAGCCGAACGCACGCAAAAATCGCTCGGAGAGATTGAAGCTAACGCAAACGTACTAGCCCAAAGCATCAACGAGATGAGCGAGAGTATCAGGGAGCAAAGCGAGGGCATAAATATGATAAATCAAAGCGTGAGCCAGATAGACGATATAACCAAACAAAACATCGGTATCGTAAGCACCACGAACGAAATCACCTCTCAAATCGACGATATGGCTAAAACGATAGTCGCAGACGTAAGGAAAAATAAATTTTAATCAAGCCGAATTTGGCTCTGGCGGGCTTTGTTGTAAATTTAGCCCGCCTTTACCCCGCTTCTCTAAATCCATAGTTAAACTACATATAGCAGGTTATATCCTTCAAAATTAAGCAAGAAATTTACTTTTACTTAGCTTTTATGCGGTCGTTATCATTGCACTATACTTTGGAAGATTTCTTTTTTAGTATACATTCACCCGGCTTACTAAAGGTAAGCGCAAGATTAATTGTTTTTCTAAGATTTTAATAATTTTTGCTATTTTTATAGCTTCTATACTAGATGAAAAATAAGGTAAATTTCTCTAAATTTAACTTTAGAAATTCTGGAATAGACTATGTATTTGTTTTTAACTTCGCTGTACTCATTTTTAAGGATGTAGTATTCATCGTAACTTAACGCTCTACTTATGTTTGCACTAAGTTTTATTAAATCAAAATTTTATAATCTAATATCTTTGTTTGATTTGGTTTATAAGTGGCTACTTAACGGCAAATAGATTAGATATCTTGGTAGCTTACGGCCATTGCGCCGGTAACCGGAGCAACGGTTATAGTGGCTCTTTGATGCCTTGTTTGGACTATGATTACGCAAGGAGATTGATAAAACGCACTTCTTGTTGCACTATTACCGTAGCCCCTTATTATATTGTTAGCTTCTAGTATGCGACCGTATTCGTCAAAGCCTATATGATGCGGCGTTGGATCCCCCGGATTAATTGCAGGGCAGTTGATATCAGCAAACGTTATGCCGTATCTTCTATCTAAAACCCCTTCTATCTCTCTTCCTGTTTGACTTTGGCTTATTACGTAGCTATTACTGCTTACTCTAATCCTCCAACGTTTAGTATTCCAGTTCGGATCAGTTGGATCAAATGTATTATCTTGCATCGCTAAAAGCTGAGTTCTTCTAACGGCAGCCATGATGTCGTCTACGGCGGAGCTTATCTGATCCTGGTCTAGTCTAGGCAAAGCGGCTAAAGCTAAAATACCTACTACGACTATAACAACGACAAGTTCTAGCATCGTAAACGCTTTTTTAAATTTAGAGGATTTTTTGTTTATATAACACTCTGTCTTTGGGTAATTACTAATTTTACTCATATCTGTTCTTTTTAAATAGTTTTTAAGCTGATTTTACAACTTTGATTATAAAATCAAGCTAAATTTAATTTCAAATTTGATATTTTTGTCGTATGC
>CAUQCZ010000232.1:0-2646 GCA_963516335.1 uncultured Campylobacter sp.
GTATTTGATCTGCACCCTGCCTTCGCCCACTAAACTCTGGGCGGCTGCTTGGACGTCGGCGGAGTTAAATTTAAAATAAAGCGGCAAGCCCCAGCCCGTGTCTTCGTTTCGATACGGCATCACTTTCGTGCCGTTAATCTCGCGCGTGTAGATGAAGTACACGTCGCGCGTCGGGCCGTCGGCGGGATTTTGCGCGTCGATAAAGCCGTCTTTGTCCATGCGTTTAACCTCGCCGCCCGTGATGATCGCCTCGTCGTAGTGCGGAAAAGCGTAGTTTATCGCCGCAAACGCCGTAACGTGCAGGGCAATCAAGAAGCCAAAGATAAAATTTCGGAGATATTTTTTAAATTTTTGCATTTTCGTCCTTTGGGACGAATTTTATAAGATAGAAGTTTAGAAGAAGCTAAGCCCCTAAAATAGGGGCTTAGAGGGATTAGGCTTTGGCCTTGCAGCCGCAGCTTCCCGCGATAAATTTAAGAATCTGGATAAAGAAGCAAATGCCGCCGATAATGAAGATCGTATCGCCGATCATCCTTAGCCAGCGTAAATTTTGCAAGTGATCCATCTGCAAAAACTCCGCGCTTCTAGCGTACCACATGCCCACGTCTATCGCGGCGACGGCTTGATAAAGACCGATCGGAAGCAGCGACGCTAAAATCATTAGCATTAGTCCCGCATTTAGCGACCAAAAGCCCACTTTCATCAGCTTGTCGTTAAATTCTTGCCCTTTGAAAAGGTAAAGCGCCACGAGCCAAACAAAACCTAGCGCCAAAAATCCGTAAACGCCAAATAGCGCCGCGTGTCCGTGCACCGAAGTAGTGTTTAGACCCTGGATGTAGAACAAAAATAGTGGCGGGTTGATAAGGAAGCCAAATACGCCAGCACCCAGCATATTCCAAAACGCCACCGCGATAAAGCAGTAAAGCGGCCATTTGAGATTTTTCGCCCAGCTTTGCGCGAACTGAAGCGAATACTGATGAAAGGCCTCTGCTCCAAGAAGTACCAAAGGCACGACCTCAAGCGCAGAAAAGCTAGCGCCCACCGCCATGATCGGAGTGGTCGTTCCCGCAAAATAAAGGTGGTGGAAGGTGCCAGGGATACCGCCCATTAAGAATAAGCTAGCGCTTGCTAGGGTCGAGTAAGTCGCGAATTTTTTGCCGACTAAGCCTAAAGATGCAAACACGAACGCAAGCGACGCGGTCGCAAACACCTCGAAAAAGCCCTCGACCCAAAGGTGAACGACCCACCAGCGCCAGTATTCCATCACCGGCAGCGGGCTTCTTTGTCCATAAAATAGCCCCGCGCCGTAGAAAAGTCCCACCGCGATAGCAGAAGCCGTAAAGATAGCTAGCAGGTTTTTATCGCCGTCAGCCTTAAATCCGCCGACGAATCCGCGAAGCACGAGCGCCATCCAGATAACAAGACCGACAAACAAAATAAGCTGCCAAACCCTGCCAAGCTCGATATACTCGTATCCTTGGTGACCGAGCCAAAAGCTAGTAGACGTTTCCATCTTGCCCGCTATCGCCATGTACTCGCCGATAAAACTACCCACGACTAGGAAAAGCAGCGCGTAGAAAAGCAAATCAACGCCTAGTTTTTGAAATTTAGGATCCTTGCCGCCGTTGATGATAGGCGCTAGGAAAAGTCCGGCCGCCAAAAAGCCCGTTGCGATCCAGAAAATGCTCGCTTGGATATGCCAAGTGCGCGCCAAAGAGTACGGGATGTGCTCGGATAAATTTATACCGTAAAACTCCTGTCCCTCGACCGTATAGTGCGCCACAAAGCCGCCTATCATGATCTGGAAAACAAATAGCGCGAGTGCTACGAAAAGGTATTTGCCAAGCGCCTTTTGAGACGGAGTCAAATTTAGCTTCGAGAGCGGATCGGCGTCGATAGGAGCGAGTTTCTCGTGATCTTTTTCGCCGTAGAAATTTGAAAACCAAACCAGTAAGCCAACGCCCGCGACTAAAATCGTAACGCTGATAATCGTCCAAAATACGTTTTCTTGCGTCGGGACGTTGTCGATTAGTGGCTCGTGCGGCCAGTTGTTGGTGTACGTAGCCTCGCTATTTGGGCGATTCGTCGCCGTAGCCCAGGTCGCCCAAAAGAAGAAATCGTTTAACTGCTCGCGGTTTTCTTCTTTAGCTAGCGTGTTGTTTTTCATCGCGTAGTTTTCGCGCAATTTTTGGTATTTCGGATCGTTACCGAAAAGCCCGTTATACTCGTCACGCACTACCTTTGCCGCCGCGATCCTCTCGTCGCTGATCGTTATAACGCCGTTTTTTAGCGTATTCGTGCGGTATTCGCTCTTGGTTAGAGCCTTGATGTTGGCTTGTTGCTCGGCGTTTAGAGCGTCAAATTTGGCTCCGTAAAGCTGATTTGCCTTGATATCCATAAACGCGACTAGCTCTTTATGCAGCCAATCAGCCGTCCAGTCAGGTGCCTGATACGCTCCGTGTCCCCACACAGAGCCCACTTGCATACCGCCGATGCTTTGCCAGGCCTCTTGACCTTTATAAATTTGCTCTTGCTCGACTATTATTTTGCCGTTTTTATCGGCGAAACTCACCACCGGCGGCGCCTCGCGGGAAACCTCTACGCCGTAATAGCCGAGTATCCCGAAGGCGATAGTAACGACTGCTA
>CAUQCZ010000233.1:0-2642 GCA_963516335.1 uncultured Campylobacter sp.
CAAAAAGGCGAAAAAAGCTTCAGGCTAAACGTCTCAAACGTGCTTGAGGGCGGGGTAAAATTTGGCGGATTTATCCTCGCGGTCACCGACGTCACGTACGAAGCGGAGCTCGAAAAAAAAGAGCTTGAGCATAGGCGCTCGGTGCTAGCCCACGCCAAAACCGCGCTGGTGGGCGAGATGATAAACTCCATCTCGCATCAGCAGCGCCAGCCTCTAAGCGCGCTGGGGCTGTATCTGGATAATATCGATGAGTGTGCGCGCGAGGGTGAATTTGAGCGTATACCGGCTCAAATCGCAGCCTGCAAAAAGAGCCTAAGGCTCATGGACGAAACGATAAAGGCGTTTAGAAATTTTTACGCCAGCGGCGAGGGTGCGGCGAAATTTGATCTCGTTAATATCATAAACGAGCTTATTTTGATAGTAAGACCCGAGCTAAACTCTCACGGTATCGAGCTAAAATTTACTAGCAGTAGCGGCAAATGCGAGCTAAAAAGCGTCGCTAGCTACGTGAGGCAGATCTTGCTCTCTTTGCTCTCAAACGCCAAGGACGCGCTGGTTGAAAGCGGACTTGAGACGCCTCAAATTTTAATCGAGCTAAAGAGAGCGGGCGGGCTATTTTGCGTGAGCGTGAGCGATAACGGCGGCGGGGTAAAAGCAGATAGCGATAAAATTTTCGAGCCGTTTTTTACGACGAAAAATACTGGCACCGGCACGGAGCTAAACGTAGCTAGAGAGCTTGCCGTAAAAAAGCTAGGCGGCGCGCTGGAGCTTGAAAGTGCGGCAAATCCGACTAAATTTACGCTATTTTTGGGCGAAATTTAGACGAGGCGATAAATTTAAAAATTAGTTTACAAACTTAAGAAACACAAGCAAGAAACGAGGCTAGCGTGTATAGCAAAATAAAAAATATCTTAAACGGAGTAAATTTGCTCATCGTCGAGGATGACGAGAGCCTACGCGAAAGTATCAAAATATCGGTCGAAAACTACGTGAGCGAGGTTTACGCCTGCGCAAACGCCAAAGAAGCGCTGGAAGTTTTTGAGGCAATGGGCGTAAATTTGGTACTTTCAGACATCAACATGCCGCATATGAACGGGCTTGAGATGGCGGCTCGCATCAGGGGGCTCGATAAAGACGTGCCTATTATTTTTCTTACTGCATACGGTAGCGACGAGAACATGCTTAGTGCGATAGAGCTAGGAAGCTTTGGCGTACTAAAAAAGCCGTTTGAAAAGCGCGATCTAATCATGCAAATGAGCTTTGCGGCGAATAAATTTAAAAACGATTTCGCGGAAGTAGATTTAAAAAATGGCTTTAAATTTAACGCCTTTAGCAGGCAGCTAACAAAGGACGACGTGCCTGTGGCGCTAACGAAAAAAGAGCAAAATTTACTCCATCTTTTTCTAAAAAATCAGGGTCGCGTCGTGAGCTTTGAGATGATCGAGTCGTGCGTCTGGCAGGACGGCAGCTGCACGGCTGATACTATACGAAGCTTCGTCTATAAACTACGCAAAAAACTCTACCACGAACTCATCCAAAACGCGCAAGGTAGCGGATATGCGCTGATTTTGGACGGGCAAGGCGGGCGAACGGTGAGTAAAATCTGCTACGTTTGAAATTTGAACGCAAAATTTAATTTTAAAGATTAAGCTTTTTGCGTTTTACGGCTTTAAAAATAAAATTGGGCGCATTTTAAGATCGCCGATCATTAAAAAGCAGCGGCAAAATTTGAGCGCGCAAGATTAAATAAACGGCTCAAATTTAAAGAGATACAAGGCGCTTAAAATACGTTTTTCATTGGCCGGCTTTGCGGTTACAGCGCCCTGCGCGCCTATTTTGCGACTATTTTTTCGCATTCGCGCCGATTTGCCTTGCGGTAAAATAAATAGCAAAGCTTTTTAATTCGTCCGTCAAAACGGCGATTTTGGCTTACCGCTTAAATTTACGCGAAATTTGATCTAGCATTTTAAATTTACGCGAAATTTGATCTAGCATTACTTGTTGATTAGCCGTAAAAAGCCTTTGATCTTTTGCGCTCTTACGCCCTCATCCTCGTTTTCGCCGAATTGATTGCCTCCGTGCGAGTAGGGCGGCAAATCCTTTACGAAGTCCAAAATTTCGCCGAATTCCAAAATTTTGCCGTGCAGGTCGTAGCCGACGTTTAGCGCCTTGCCCTTTATCTTCGCTACGTTTGCGTGGATATGTCCGTAGAGATGGATAGCGCCGTGATGGCCGCCGTTCCACTCGCAGACGGGATAGTGAAAAAGCGCGAGCCTAAAACTCTCGCCGCCGTGTTTTAGCGCTAGCTCCTTGTAGTCGCAAATTTCTTCAAACAGCGCGTTGTTGTCGTTTTTGCGCATCGCCAAAAGCTCGTCTGCGCGCTTGCGAATTTCTTGGTCGTGATTGCCTAAAATCAATACGTGCTTGCCGTTTAGGCGTTTTAAAATTTTAAGCGTCTGCTCAAAGTCCTTGTGAAAGCTGACGTCGCCTAGATTATAAACCTCGTCGCATGGATTTACGCGCGAATTCCAAAGGCGGATTAGCGTATTATCCATCTCGTTTATGTTTTGAAATTGCCTAAAATTTGGATGAAATTTCATGATATTTGCGTGTCCGAAATGTAAATCCGACGTGAAATAAGT
>CAUQCZ010000234.1:0-2629 GCA_963516335.1 uncultured Campylobacter sp.
CTGCACGGGCTGCGGTATGTGCGAGCAAGTTTGCGTGACGCCTAAGGCTTCTATTTTCGTGCTTCCGCGCGAAATAGGGCTGGGATCTAGCAATGAGCAATACGTCGAAGGCTGGATTGAAGGGCAAGACAAAAAGCTAAAAGACGTAACGCCGAAAGATTTTAAAGGCGATGATAAAAAGCTAAACGACTATCTAAACGGCGGAGATTTGCTATGAAATATTTGATTTTAAGAAGAATAAGTCAAATTTTGATTTTGGCTCTATTTTTTGCGAGTAACTATTATGGAGTTACAATTTTACAAGGCAATCTCAGCTCGTCTTTGCTATTTGGAGTCGTTCCGCTTAGCGATCCGTTTGCGGTTTTGCAGCTGTTTTTAGCGGGTTTTTCTATCGGCTCTACCGCCGTTTTAGGAGCGGGGATAATACTAGCTTTTTATGCTTTTATCGCTCCTAGAGTCTTTTGTAGCTGGATTTGCCCCGTAAATATAATCACCGAAACGGCTCGCTGGCTTAGGGTAAAGCTAGGCTACGACAAAGATAAAAAATTCGTAAATTTTACGAGAGACGCGAGATATTATATCCTTGCGTTTACGCTTTTTTTATCGTTAGTTACGGGCGCGCCGGCATTTGAGGGCGTTAGTTACATAGGTATCGTGCAGCGCGGCATCATCTACGGTGGTGCGCTTTGGCTATTCGTTGCGTTTGGGTTGTTTGCGATAGACGCATTTTTGGGCGATAGACTCGTTTGTTCAAAGCTCTGCCCTCTGGGCGCTTTTTACGCGGTCGTCGGCAAATTTTCGCTTTTACGCATAGAACATAACGCGAGCAATTGCACTAACTGCATGAAATGTAAGCTTATTTGCCCGGAAAATCAAGTGCTGGGCATTATCGGCAAGCAAAGCGGATTTATAAAATCTAGCGAGTGCATTAGCTGCGGACGCTGTATCGACGTTTGCGGCGACGATGCTTTAAAATTTAACATTAGAAATTTAAAGGAGAAAAATCAATGAAGGCGAGAATTTTGGCGGGATTGGCATGCGCCGTCCTCATATTTTCGGGCTGTGCCGAAGCTAAAGAAGAGCAAAAATCATCTAGCTCCGCGCAAACTCAAAAAACGGAGCAGATAAAAACTAATTCCGATAAAAAAGAAAAAGTAAAGCTAAAAGACGGTAAAGACGCCAAAGACTTAAATATCTTGCGCGCCGCTAACGACGTTATCGACGAAGACGATATAAAACTAGCCGATATCAACTGGACCAAACCGGCCGCTGGCGAATCAAAAAGATACGACCGCTCTTTTGAAAACGCTCCGCCGCTAATCCCTCATGATTTAGAAGGACTCATTCCTATCACGGCGGATAATAATATGTGCGTTAGCTGCCATATGACCGAAGTCGCAAAAGACGTCGGCGCGACTCCGATCCCTAAATCGCACCTTTATAGCATAAGGAATAAAAAAGACCTTGAGGGCAAGCTTAGCGACGACCGCTTTAACTGCACTACGTGCCACGTACCGCAGGCTAACGTAGAGGCTAAATTTAAAAATAACTTTAAGCCTGAGTATCGCGACGCAAACTCGACAAGTCGCTCAAACCTCCTTGACGTGCTAAACGAGGGCGTCAGATAATGACGGCGGACGCTTCGAGGCGTAAAATTTTTTCTAAAATTTTGGGCGGTAAACCCGCTCAAAATTTCATCGCACCGCCTTATTTTTGCGGCGAATTCGACTGCGCTGGCTGCGACGCGCCTTGCGTTAGCGCCTGTGAAAAAGAGCTTTTAAGCTTTGAAAACGAGAGAGTAAATTTTAAATTTAAATCCTTTGGCTGCGATTTTTGCGAAAAATGCGCGCTAGCTTGCGAGGATGCGGGACGAGAGGTTTTAAATTTAAAATTTTCTTCTAAAATCCAAGCTAAATTTTCCATCGATGTAAATGCCTGCCTTGCTTGGAACGGCACGATTTGCTGCAGTTGTCAAGATATTTGCAAATTTAGGGCGATTGACTTTTTCGGAGTTTTTCGTCCGAGTATAAATCAAAAATGCGTCGGCTGCGCGCAGTGTATGGAGGTTTGCTTCGTGAATTCTATCAAAATGGAGGCATTATGAAAAAAGTTATTTTATTTTTTACGGCTTTTTTTTGTTTAAATTTTACGAATTTATCGGCTACACCGCTTGAAATCTCGCAACCCGATAAAGCGGTAAAAGCGGGTGCAAACGTTATAAGCTCGAATTTGATAGATGAAATTTTATATCTAGGCACGGACGGCGGCGAGCTTGATATTTACGACATAAAAGCGGGCGAATTTTTAGAACCGATTAAATTTCGCACGGTAAAAACGCATTTTAGCGACGCGGAACCGGCTAAAATTTTTAGCATCGACCGCCTAGGCGACGCGCTTTTGGTTTTAGCCGAGATGGATTATAGCGAGCGGTATTTATACGTTTTTAAAAAAGAAGGTACTGGCTGGAGCGAGGCTAGCAATATGCGTTTAGAAAATAAATCCGCCAAAAAAGCCTTTTTTATCGACGCAAAAACCGCCGTCGTATCGGATTTCGGCAATGAAATTTATCTCATCGACCTAGATAGCAAAAAGGCCGTCTTTAAACATAAATTTTCAATCGCTCTCTACG
>CAUQCZ010000235.1:0-2606 GCA_963516335.1 uncultured Campylobacter sp.
CTCATCGTTTACTTCCGGCTCAAATTTGCAACAAACAGCACCTAGCGCCCCCGACCAAGACGCGCTTTTGGCCGAGTTTAAGGCGTTTTTGAGCGCGCACTTGCCGAGCAATCCTAGCTTTCATCCATGCTTTGACGAGGCGCTTTCATACACGCTAAAATCGGGCGGCAAGCACTTTCGCGCGATGCTGGTTGCCGGCATCGTAGCGGCGGTGCGTCCCGAGCGCAAAGAGGCGGCGTTTCACGTCGCGCTGGCGTTTGAGACGATGCACAGTTACTCGCTCATCCACGACGATCTGCCCGCGATGGACGACTCGGATCTGCGCCGCGGACAGCCTAGTTTGCACGTCAAATTTGACGAGGTAACGGCGATCCTAGCGGGCGACGCGCTAAACACCCACGCCTTTTATCAGATAGCAAGAGCTCCGCTGGATGCGGACGCGCGCATAAAATGCGTCGAGATCCTAAGCCGAAACGCAGGCATCTACGGCATGGCGCTTGGGCAGGCGGTGGATTGTTGTTTCGAGAATCAAAAACTAGGGCTTGAAGAGCTAAAATTCTTGCATATCCACAAGACCGCGCGCCTCATCGCGGCTAGCTTGCAGGCAGGCTGCGTCGTGGCTGGACTAGACGAGACGGAGGCTGCGCGCATTTACGACATCGGGCTTGATCTGGGGCTGGCGTTTCAGATCGCAGACGACATCATCGACGCGACGCAAAGCGCCGAAACGGCGGGCAAACCAACGCATAACGACGGCGCGAAAAACTCCTTTACCAACCTTCTTGGCGTGGAGGGCGCGGTGCAGGCCAAAAACGAGCTCATCGCAAAGATAGAGCGCGAGCTAGGCAGCGTGCATGCGGGTATCCGCGCTATCGTGACGGGTCTTATTGACAAGCATTTACGCTAAATTTGATTAAATTTATCTCGGATATAGTCTTAAATATTAATTTAATATAAATTTGCCGATATTTCTGTTAGATTTTGTTTATCACTTTGTGCCGGTTTAAACTATCAAGCTTTACGGTTCGTCAAATTTGCAACCGTTTTTATGCGCTTATATTAAATTTGGCTCCGTTTTACTCGCGGGTTTTTTAAGCGGGTAATTACGCGCCGCGTTCGTATCGCTATCAAATCCGCCGCCTTAGTTTTTAGCGCATATTTAAATTTCGCGCTAAAATTACAAGCATTTACCGCCGGCACTTAAATTTGGCTGGATTTCACATCTTGACAATCAAAATTTGAAGATAAATTTAAAAATATTTACGTCAAGGGCTTGCGCTTGTTTTGTATAAATTTTTAATTCTGTTGGTGGGTTTTACTGGGTTGCGACTTATTTGGCCATATAAATTCAAAAAGACGTGTGCTAAAATTAAATAAACGCGTATATTTTACATTAAATTTATTATCCATTCTAGTTGAACAAAGCTTAAATAAAACTCTACCTTCTGCTGATCGCAGGGCTTAAGACTAAGGTGCAAACAGTATAGAATCCCGCATGAAATGCGACCAAATTAATACATGGCTCAAAATCGCTTCGTTTGAAGTTATGAAGTTAAATTTAGCACTTAAATTTAATAAAAATGCGGTTGGGCAAGCGTTTGACTCCAAGATCGGTTAATTCAAGCACTTTTAAACCCACTCAAAACGTCAAGCTAAAATATGTCGCACTGCCTTAATGCGACGTATATAAACGTCATCCGCATCCTGCGAAAATAGTTTGCCATATAGCGCAAATATATACTCTAGACGTGCTAAATCTACCACAGGCAAGCTTTTCAAGGCTGTAGGCATATCGAAATGGCATACGTTGTTATATTTGCTTTTGCCTAAGATATTGATACTATTTATGAGTTGTTTAAAATATGGCGACTTTGATAAATCAGCTAACTGGTTTTACTGAGCGCTATTACAAACTGCTTACCGGAAGCGAACTTCAAAAAGGCAGAGGATTTCGTCAGCCATTCTAAACTAATTTTAGATACCCAAGACTTAAAGGGCTAGAGGATTTGAGCCAAGGAAAACAACCATGGTAATTTGCTGACGCGCCATATGTATTTTCTACTATGGGATTTGAACTATGGAAGATGACCATGACAAATCACTAAAATACGCGTTTAGCTAATATTTATCGTTAGCTATAGTTACGTTAAAGACGGCATAATCCTCTTTGTTTAGGTTTTTATATGCCAGAATTTAACGTAGGTGAGATACATGAATCGCTCCACCGTAAATTTATGCGTAAAATTCTTGACTTAAATCTATTATTTATTTAAAAGTCGTTGTATGCCTTACCCAATAAGCCGATGCAACAGAAACCTAAATCTGGCAAAAAAATATGTTTATCCTAAATTCGAAAAAATAATGGTATAAAATGCAGAACAGAAAAGATATATTTTAGTAATATAGTGGCCGGGAGATAGGGATTCGAACCCCAGGAGGCTTTCACACCTCAACGGTTTTCAAGACCGCCGCTTTCGACCGCTCAGCCATCTCCCGAATTAAAGATTTATGATTATAACCAACTTTGCTTAAAATTTACTATAATCTCTAAAATTTACTCTGTTTTTTCTTTAATATATGTAGCTCCATCATTTATCTTTTCTTTG
>CAUQCZ010000236.1:0-2602 GCA_963516335.1 uncultured Campylobacter sp.
AAATCACGCAAAAGGCCTACACGCTGGCAAATTTGATGTTTGGCTACAAGATAAGTAAAAACTTTGACATCCAGCTAAACATCGATAACGTATTTAACAAAAAATACTTCGAGGGCATCGGAAACAACAAGATGGTCTACGGCGACCCGCGAACGTTTAATCTAGGCTTTACGTATAATTTCTAAGGCGTTTTTGCGCGCCTTTGCTTGGGTTGCGCCCGTAGTGATATCCAAGCTATAAATTCGGCGTTTTTTGTCGGTACCAAATTTGTAAATTTACGAGTTACGATAGACGCCGAATTTAGATATGAAACTATGGGTAAATTTGCCTTAATACGCTAAAAACGCCCTTTTAACGAGCGATAAATTTGTTACAAATTTGGCTCCGTTTGGTTACTGCCGAGGATTTTAAAGTTTATTTTAAGCGTTATTTTGGCGAGCGTAAGGTAAGATTAAGGCAAAATTTTCTTAAGGCTAAATTTTGAAACGCGCTTTTTTTCAAGCTATCTCGCATATTGCCGTTTTTGCGCTGGTTGCGGCGTTTGCTAGCGGTTGCGCTGCGCCGAAAAAGGCAACCCCCGCACCGCCAAAGCCCGTTACGCAGTCTGAAATAAAAAACATCTGCGACGGCAAAAGCCCAAAAGAGTGCAACGATACGGGCGTGAAATTTGAAAACGCCAAAGACTATGAGCGCGCGAAGCTCTGCTATCAAAAGGCCTGCGAGAGCGGCGAGGGCGTAGCGTGCTCGAATCTAGGCTCTCTTTATCAAAAAATCGATCCTGCTAGCGATCAAATTTTACCTCTTTTTTTAAAGGCTTGCCAAGCGGGCAATAAATACGGCTGCTTTAATGCCGCAAACGTTTACCGCCTGGGGCTTAGCGCGCGCAAAAACGACTTCGTACGCGCGATAAAACTCTACGAAAAATCCTGCGTGCAGCTAAAACACGCTAAAAGCTGCACGAATCTAGGCAGCATGCATCAGTTTTCTTTGGGCGTAGAGACGGCGAGTAGGGACGTGGCGAGGAAATTTTACGAGATAGGATGCGAGCTGGGCGATGAGGTCGGCTGCAGAAATCTTTCACTCGTAAATAGCGAGTAGTGCTTTGCCTAGGCATTGGCGAGTAAATTTAAACCGCAAGCATACCCCGCGTGAAATCTTTTAGTCGCCTTGTAAATTTGGATTTGACTAAGATTTTAATCGAATTTTATTAAACTCGCAAAGTTTTGAAATTTTAAAGATGGGGTTTAACCCTTAATTTAATCGCAAGGAACTTTACGGAATATTTTAACTAAACGGCCCGAGGTTTTAAGGACGGTTTGAGCTAAGAATCTATGAAAATCGCTTTTTATTCTCGGGATGCATCATGCAATTTTAACCGCACGGCGCAAATTTTACGACTGAAATTTGCTTAAGAGCCAAAAAACGTAAAAAATTTCGTAAAGTCGTTTTTGTTACTTCAAAAAGGAGTCGGATTAAATTTTGGTCATATAGCGTAATGCTAAATTTAAAATCTCAAATTTGGCTCAAAGCTCAAACCGCCGAATTTGATGTCGAATTTATGCTTGCCACCGCAGCCTAAACGTGGTTTCTTTGCCGGATTCGCTTTCGCATGTTACGGATATGGCGTTGTTTTCGCAGGCTCTTTTGACCAAATTTAGCCCGATACCAAAGCCGCCTTGGTCCTCGTTAAACCGCGTGTATCGCTCGAAAATTTTATCTTGCTGCTCTTTGCTTAGCCCCTCGCCGCTATTTGAGATTTTTAGCTCGCCGTCTTGCAAACTAACCGCGACGTAGCCGCCTTGGTTTGCGTATTTTACGGCGTTGCTTAGTAGGTTATCCACCGCACGTTTTAGCTCATAGCCATTTGCATTTATGAGAGCGTCTTTTAAATTTAGCCTTAAATCAAGCCCCCTTTTAGCAAAAAACGGAGCAAAAAATTCGAGTCGCTCGTTTAAAATCTCTCTAAAATTTAGCTCATCTTTTGGTGCGCAGCGTGAGGCGCCAAAAGATAAATACGTTAGATCTTCGTAGATGTGGCTTAGCGTTTTGGCGGCGGTTTGGATGTTGTTTAGGCGCTTTAGATTTCTCTGGCTTAGGCTACTTTTATCTGCCGTTTCGATACTCATGAGTATGACGCTAAGGGGCGCGTTTATCTCGTGAGTAGAGTCTTTTATAAAGCGATTTAGCGCGGCGATCTTGGCGTGTAGCGGCGCTAGCGCGGTCTTTGCTAGATAAAAGGCGATTATCATGATGACGCCTAAAACGATAAGCAAATTTAGCGCCGTACGCAGCCATAGCAAATTTAGCTCGCTCGTGACGCTCTTGCCGCTTAGCGCGATTTTTGCCGTGGCTAGCTCGTCCGCGTCGCCTTCGTCCATATTTTGCAAAGCCTCAAATATCGTTACCTTGCCGTCCGATACGACCGTGCTACTCTGGGCGTCGTCAAATTTAGCGCAGCCCGCCTCGCCGTATAAAATTTGACCGCTTTTAGCTACGATGCAGGCTTTGACGTCTTTTTCGGCGGTAAAGCTTTCTACCGCGCCAAGCCCGTCCATGCGCGCTTTCATGTAGATGCCCATCTTGATCTCTTTTAGGTTTTTGA
>CAUQCZ010000237.1:0-2586 GCA_963516335.1 uncultured Campylobacter sp.
TAGAGCTAAATCTGCGCTCGGGCTCGGAATTTAAGGGGTCTTGATGCTAATCGTGACGGTAAGATTAGCCTTAATGAGCTGGGAGCGAAACCGTCTGCAAAGATTTATTGGTCCGAAGATCCGTGCGCTTTTTGGCCTTGGCCGGACGGATCCGAGGATAAAAATCAATCCGCCGTTAAATAAGCGCGAAAAACGGCAATGATGCGGCCTTTTGCGCAGGGTTTGGTTTGTGCGATGCGTATAAATTTTACCTTGCGCACAGCGCAGATTATCGGTTTTGCAATTTGCGCAAAATTTATATTACGCTAGGTAAGCATGGCGTAAATTCGGCTCGCACCGTAATTTGGCTAAATTTAAAGGAAAAGAATGAATATAGTTTTTATGGGAACGCCTGAGTATGCGGCTAAAATTTTGCGCGCGCTTGCGGGGGCGAAATTTGAGATCGCAGCCGTATTTACGCAGCCCGATAAGCCCGTCGGCAGGAAGCAAATTTTAACGCCTAGCGAGGTTAAAGTTTACGCGCAACAGCACCTTCCCACCGTGCCGATCTTTCAGCCAGCGAGCTTAAAAGACGAGGCTGTCGCGGCGCAGATAAAAGACTTAAAGCCTGATTTTATCGTGGTTGCCGCATACGGTAAAATTTTGCCGCAAAGTATCCTTGATATCGCGCCTTGCATAAACCTGCACGCTTCGATCCTGCCTAAATACCGCGGCGCAAGTCCGATTCAAAGCGCGATCTTGGCAGGCGAAAAGCAGACCGGCGTGACGGCGATGCTGATGGATGCGGGGCTTGACACGGGCGATATGCTTGATTTTGCCTACACGCCTTGCGAGGATAAAACGGCGGCGCAGCTGTTTGATGAACTGGGTGATCTAGCGGGCGAGCTGATCGTGCGAGTGCTGCTAAATTTTACTAATTTAACGCCGCTTAAGCAAGAGGGCGCGCAGGCTACGCACTGTAAAAAGATAAGTAAATCTGACGGGCTTTTTAGCTTTGAGGAAAGCGCACGGCAAATTTATAATAAATTTCGCGCGCTAACGCCATGGCCCGGGATCTATTTAGCTAGCGGGTTAAAAATTTTAGAACTAGAGTTTTTGCGTGAATCTTGCGGGCGTAAATTTCAGCGCGCGGGCGAAATTCTGCACGTTGATAAGCCCAGTTTTTGCGTTTCTTGCGGGGAGGGCGCGGTTAAGATTACAAAGGTGCAAGAACCCAGTAAAAAGCCCGTGGACGCTAGCGCGTATTTAAACGGCAAGCGCCTTGGCATCGGCGATATAGTGTCGTAAATTTGAGCCGAGCTAAGCTTGCCTTGTAAATTTAACGGTACGAATGCGCCCGCAATGTAAAATAAAACAGCAAATTTAAAAGGAATAAAATTTGAGAATAGAGTTCGCAGATAGCGTCCCCTCTACGCAAAAAGTTTTGGTCGAAGGGCTGCGAAACGGCGAAATACGGCCGCCTTTTGCGCTAGTGGCAAAGGAGCAGACGCAGGGTGTGGGCAGTAGAAACAATACGTGGAGCGGGCTAGAAGGCAATCTATTTTTTTCATTTTGCATGAGCGAGACGGCGCTACCCGGCGATCTAAAAGGCGAGTCGGCGTCGATTTACTTTTCGGTGATAATGCGCGAAGCGCTCGCGGCTCGCGGCTCGAAAATCTGGCTAAAATGGCCGAACGACTTTTACATCGGCGATAAAAAAATCGGCGGAACCTTGACGACGAAGGTCGGCGAAATTTACGTTTGCGGCATGGGTATAAATCTAAAAAACGCGCCCGAAAACGCGGGAATTTTAGATATATATGTGAGCCCTAGCGCTGCGGTTGGAGAGTTTTGTAAGCAGCTACAAACGGCTCCGTCTTGGGCGGAAGTTTTTAGAAAATTTGAGAGCGAATTTGAAAAATCAAGAGAATTTATCACGCACTTTGAGGGCGAAGAGGTGGCGCTAAAAGACGCAAAACTCCTATCTGACGGCTCTTTGGATATAGGGGGGCGAAGGGTTTTTTCGCTCAGATAAATTTGCTTAAATTTGATGTAAAATTTAATATTTTCGCGAAATATCGGCGGGGACGAGCCGCGAAATTCTTTCAGAAATTTTAAAGCCGAAACTAAACTTGGACAAAGTAAGTTTTTTGTAAAATTAATCAATTAAAAAACAAAAAAATTGGAAAATTCTCATGTGTGAAATTATAACTATCGCAAACCAGAAAGGCGGCGTCGGAAAGACGACTACGGCTGTAAATTTAGCCGCATCCTTAGCCGTCGCCGAAAAAAAAGTTTTACTCATCGATATTGATCCGCAGGCAAATGCAACGACTGGAATGGGCTTTAGCAGAAACGATTACGAGTACAATATCTATCACGTTCTAACGGGTCGTAAAAAACTCTCGCAAATCGTGCTAAAAACCGAAATCCCGACGCTTTTTTTAGCACCGTCAAACATCGGTCTGGTGGGCATCGAGCAAGAGCTAAGCGAGCAAAATAAAGACTATCAAAAAATCCTAAAAAGCAAGATCGAAGAGGTCGAGGGGCAGTATGATTTTATCATCATCGATAGTCCCCCGGCTCTAGGCAGCATCACCGTAAACG
>CAUQCZ010000238.1:0-2584 GCA_963516335.1 uncultured Campylobacter sp.
ATTTAAATTTTACTCGGTCACTACCGACGAGGTAGCTCCCGTCGTAAAATTTAAATCCGCCTCGTCTAGAACAAAAATCCTACGCCTTATCGTTTTACGCTCAAATTGTAAGTCAAATTTTTAAATTTTGGATTCAAATTTTACTCACCGAGACCCGCACCCTGAAAATGTAAATTTATTACACTCAAATTTTAACTAAAAACTCGCGACGCTTTGCGTCAGCAAAGCAGTGTCGCCACCTCTAACGTGCTGGGGTTGGTGGGGGTTTGGGGGCGGAAGGGGCGACGCTTCGTAAGTAGAAACCCCTTCCGCCGCCCAAGAAAATGAGACAAGCGGATATAAAAGCGAGCTTTTTGTTTTAGTTACACTTTGCAATCACAAAGTAGAACGTTATTCAAGCCCTTCCCCCTTAACAAGAAAGATTAAATTGCACAAAAACTCTAATTTATAACGCTAAATTTAACTAACCCAAATTTAGCATTTTTGCGGTGCGGGTCTAGGCGAGTAAATTTAAAATTTGCCCGAAAAATTTGCTTAAAACGGCGCATTTTCGTCATCGTAACCGTCGCTAATATGCTATAATTTTAATTTTATTTAATTTACACCAAAGGAACAAAGATGAACGAGAGAGTGCCTACCTATCTAGCAAACCGCGTATTTAACGCCGCGGAGGACGATTGTTTAAATGCGCAGATAAAGTCTGCCGCGGGCGGAGAATACTTTGAAATTTATTATTTCGGAGATATTTTACGTAGCAAAGACCTGCCAAACGATTATATCGTCGATCTTTACGACGACGATGACGAGCTTGTTCCGTGCAAGCTCGTAGCCAAATGCGTAAAAAGCGGCGAGGAAATTTTACTTTTTGACGGCGCAGCGCACGGCTATAACGCGATGTTTTGCGATGAATTAGACGCAAAAAAGGTCGCAAAACGCGAACTTGCCAAATTTGATTTGCCGCCGTGCAAGGTTTATATCGAGCTAGGCTACAGTATCGATTACGACGACGAAATAGACGAATACGATAGGGACGAACAAGGCAGGGTTTTGCTGATAAACGGCCGGACCGCTTCGTGGGAGGAAGTGAAGGCAAACGGCTTTGACTATATCGCCGTAACCTGCGAGGACGAGGTGGGCAAGAGGACGGAGATACTTTCGCTTGAGCTTGCGTAGGCTAAATTTACTCGCATTTAGGGTAAGTAAATTTAGCGCTTATTTGCGGTTGCGAGGCGTCGTTGATCAGATCCCGCAAAAAGCGTTTATTTGCCTGTCGCAGTCAAGGCGCCGTGAAGAAAGATCGGCCGCAAAATAAAAAGAGGAAAATATGGAAAAATACGAAGGCTACAATCTCAGGTTTAAAGACGCTCTCGTCGGCGTTCAGTTTTTATTCGTCGCGTTTGGCGCGCTAGTACTCGTGCCGATCTTAACGGGGCTTGATACGTCCGTGGCGCTGTTTACGGCAGGTATCGGCACACTGCTGTTTCAACTCATCACGCGCAAAAACGTCCCGCCGATCTTTCTTGCGTCTAGTTTCGCATTCATCGCGCCGCTAAGCTTTGGCGTGAAAGAGTGGGGCATCGCCGCGACGATGGGCGGGGTGATCGCGGCGGGGCTTTTTTACGTGGTTCTAAGCCTGCTCATTAGGCTCAAAGGCGAGGGGTTTTTGCATAAAATTTTACCGCCCGTGGTCGTGGGCCCCGTCATCATGACGATCGGCCTCATCCTCTCGCCCGCAGCCGTAAATATGGTCATGGGCAAGGGCAAGGAGGCGCTTTACACGCAGGGGCAGTCGCTCACTATCGCGCTCATCTCGCTCTCGGCGGTTATCGTCGTGATGATGTTTGGCCGCGGTATGCTGCGCCTAGTGCCGATACTTTGCGGTATCGCAGCTGGATACTGCGCGTCGCTGTTTGTCGGGATCGTGGATTTTACGCCGATTCTAAACGCGCCGTGGTTTGCGCTACCAAATTTCACAGCGCCGGTTTTTAAGCTAGAAGCCGTGATCTACATGGTGCCTATCGCGATCGCGCCCGCAATCGAGCACATCGGAGATATGCTTGCTATCAGCAACGTCACGAAGGAAAATTTCCTCAAAAATCCAGGGCTTAAAAGTACGCTGCTTGGCGACGGGCTTGCGACGTCGCTAGCGGGATGCTTCGGCGGACCGCCGAACACCACCTACTCCGAGGTCACGGGCGCAGTCAGCATCACGAAAGCCTACAACCCAGCCATCATGACCTTTGCTGCGCTTGCGGCGATACTGCTAGCCTTCGTGGGCAAGCTCGGCGCCGCACTCTCCACGATCCCCGCTCCCGTCATCGGCGGCATTATGCTGCTGCTTTTTGGTATCATCGCGAGCGTTGGCATGGAGACGCTCATAAAAAACAGCGTGGATCTGGCCGAGCCTCGCAATATGATCATCGTCGCGCTCATCTTCGTCTGCGCGATCGGCGGCATGGTGCTGGACTTCGGTGCGATGAGCTTTAGCGGAGTGGGGCTTGGCGCGCTCATCGGCATTACGTTAAATTTGGTGCTGCCAAAGACCAAGCATTTTGACGGCTACTAAGTAAAATTTGTGCGGAGC
>CAUQCZ010000239.1:0-2571 GCA_963516335.1 uncultured Campylobacter sp.
ACGAACCAAAGGGGCTTGCTAAGGATTACTACTTTTACCGCCTTTTAACCGAAGTCGACTACACAAAGGAACAGGCGCAAATTTTAAATAAAGACGTCTTTCGTCGAGCGGGCGTACTAGCAAAGAAACTGGCTGAAATTTTGCCGCCTAAAAAGACCAAAGGAAACTGCGACGGCGTAAGCGCGAAAAATATCCTAGACGCAAACGTAACCTGCCAAAAACAGCGCCTCAGAGTGCCTTTTATGATGAAGCTAAAAAAGGAAACGAGGCAAAAGCTAGCGGATAAATTTAAAGACTCCGATCCGCTTCTTTATCGCCGCTTGAGCGCGCTAAACGAGAAGCACCCCGAGGATGAATTTGCCAAATTTAACGATACGGACGCGTTTTTGGTTTATTTTAACCAGTCCTCGCACAAGGATAAATTTGACAAGATATTTGACGCAAATTTTATAATTTCGCTCGCGACGAAAAAAGAGTTTCACGTTCTAGCAAACGATTTGATAATCGATAAAAAATTAGCCAAATTTAGGCAAAATTTTCTCGCGATAAAAGAAACCGAGCTTGCCGGCAAGGACGCTTTTATGCTCGGCATCAACGCGGTTTTGCTAAATTCTCCAAAAGACGCCACAAGGTTTTTTACTAGAGCCGAGGCTGCCTTTGAGAGGCAAGACCGCAAGGATAACGCCGTATTTTGGCTATATCTGCTAAGCAAAGACAGAAGCTATCTTGAGAAGCTAAATCAAAGCCGCGACGTAAATATCTATACACTCTACGCAAACGAGCTAACCGGCGCAAGTCCCACCGCAAACATCGTCTCGCCGACGCCTACGAAAGAAAAGGTGGCGGACTACGATATAAAAGATCCGTTTTTGTGGCAAAAGACCTTTAAAATGATAAAAGAGATGAGCGCGCAGGACGCCGCAAAGCATTCCGAAACCTTTAACACCAAAGAGACGCTAGGTCAGTATGCCTACCTGATGGAAAAAGCAAGTGGCTATAAGGATAGTTACTTCGTTATGCCGTTTGTCGATGAGCTAGAAGACGTAAACGCGACTAGAAAAGCGCTCCTTTATGCGATCGGCAGACAAGAGAGCCGCTTTATCCCGGCCGTCATCTCGACCTCTTATGCGCTTGGCATGATGCAGTTTATGCCGTTTTTGGCTAACCATATCGGTAAAAAAGAGCTTGCGATCCCAAATTTCGATCAAGACGATATGTTTGACCCGCGTCTTGCGTTAAAATTTGCGGATCATCATCTAAATTATTTGGAGAAATACCTCTACCACCCGCTTTTTGTAGCTTACGCGTATAACGGCGGTATCGGCTTTACTAAGAAGATGCTTCAGCGAGGCGACCTTTTTAACGAGGGCGAGTATGAGCCGTTTTTATCTATGGAGCTCGTGCCCTTTGCCGAGAGTCGCGACTACGGCAAAAAGGTACTCGCAAACTATGTTATTTATCTAAGGCTTCTCCGTTCCAGTACATCGATTTCGACACTTTTTGAAAGCTTAAAGACGCCTTCTTTGACGGATAAATTTCGAAAGTAAGGTTGATTTTATCGCTTTTGACCTCTGGGGTGCTGACCTCGAAATACTGCGCCCACGGAACCTCAAAGCTAACTTTTTGCAAAAGCGGATCGTTTGCGGCTAGGCGTCTAACTAGGATGCCTTGCTGCAAACCGTTTGCAGCAAAGCTCTCCTCTAAAATTTTAGCTTCTTTGGGATGTACGGCCACGACGAATTTCTCTCTTTTTTGTTCATCGATTAACTCGCTATAGATCGGATTTAGATAGGTCGCAACGATTAGGATGTTAGTCTTTTCATCTATGATTTCAGACTTGCTGGTGTAGGCCAAAAGCTCGTTTTTTAGCGGTTCGTGGATATATTTTTTATCCGCGCAACCGACTAACGCCAAAATAAAACTTAAGAAAAATACGCTCTTTTTCATTTTAAAACCTCTTTAAATTTGGTGCTATTTTAGATAAATTTTGCTTTTAAAAAGCCTAAATTTGCTATAATCGGCGTAAATTTTGAAAATTCGGAGAAAAATGAAGAAAGCGGCAATGGCTTTTTCGGGGCCTTCAAATAGCGGTAAAACCACGCTTATTTTGAAAGTCGCCAAAAAATTTATAGATGACGGGCTAAAAGTCGTGATCATCAAGCACGACCCGGGCGATAAAGCTAGATTTGATGTTGAGGGCAAGGATAGCTATAAATTTAGCCAAATAGGCGCCGAGGTCGCGGTTATAAGCCCGATGCGCACGACTTTTTTTTCGCAGGAGAGCAAGAGCGTGGAGGACGTCGTAGCGATGGCGGGAGAGTTTGATTTGCTGCTGGTAGAGGGGCTAAAGACCCTGCCGCTACCGCGTATCAGCGTGTTTAAGGACGAGATAAACGAGGATTATCTTAGCTTTTCAAACGCGATCGCAAGCTATAAAAAAGACTACGAGATCGATAAGCCAAACTTCGATCTAGACGACACGCAGGCTATCTGCGAGTGGATACTAAAAAACGCAAAGGTTTTAAAATGAACGAAATTTTCGAAACGATTAAAAAGATCGCCGTAAAAATC
>CAUQCZ010000240.1:0-2569 GCA_963516335.1 uncultured Campylobacter sp.
ATTTTGCGCGGTAAGAAAGCGGGCGTGGCGGTGCATTACGGGCTTGATTTTCCTAAAACTTGGGGCGAGAGCTTTGGTACCAAACCATACATCCCGATGGCCGGAATCATCGTAAACGTGGACTACTACGAGGCAAATCGCGCGCTTTTTGAGACGCTGCACACCGATCTAACAAGCGCGCTAAAATGGATCCTAGAAAATAAACAAAGCGCGGCTAAAATCGGCGCCGAGTATCTGCCTGCGCCAGAGCCTGCGCTAGCCGGGGCTTTTGATAAGGCAAATTTGACCGTAACAAAAGCGCATGAGTTGCAAGACGACGTGATGGCGTTTTTTGAGCAAATTTTCGAGTTTAATCCAAAGCTGCTCGGCGGCAAAATGCCTGATAAGAGCCTATTTTTATGATACTTATAGATAACGTCAAAAAAGACCGAGGCGCGTTTTTAAAGGTTGCTGACTACCTTTGGGGCGGCTTTAGCGGACTTGCCACGATAGCGCTTATTATCGCGCTTTGGCAGATCGGCAGCGAGCTGGGAGGGGAGTTTTTGCTCCCCGCGCCCGAGGCGGTTTTCGTGCGGGCTTACGAACTTTTGGCGGATTATAAAAACAGCGAGATAAACATCACTCTCGTGCGCTCGCTAGTGGGAGTCGGTACGGCCTGTGCTATCGGTATCACGCTGGGGTTAGTTGCGGGCGCTTATAGAAGCTTTGCCGCGTTTTTAAAGCCCGTGATCACGGCGCTGCTTTCTATGCCGCCTATTATTTGGATCGTTTTAGCTATATTTTGGTTCGGATTTGGCGACGAGGGGGAAATTTTAGCCGTAAACGTCGTTTTTACCATCATCATCACGGTTTTGCCGCTTACTTTTGCCAGCTCGATGGTCGGCATGATGAGCGTTAGCGAGGAGCTAAAGGAGATGTTTGACGCGTATAAACTGGGCATTTGCAAAAAGATTCGCCACCTATACGTTCCGCACCTAACTAGCCACATCATCAGCTCTCTAAGCGTCGCCGTGGGCATGGGCGTAAAGATCGTCATCATGGGCGAGCTGCTAGGCGCGAACGACGGTATGGGCGCTAAGATCGCAAACGCGCGCGTGATGCTGGATACCACCGAGGTGATGGCCTACGTCGTGCTTACTATCGCTATTATTATGCTTTTTGAGTATCTGGTTATCGAGCCGCTAAAGATCACGCTAATGCCGTGGAAAAGGTAGTTTGCTATGCTGGAACTTCAAAATTTAGAATACGAAATTTTACGCGACAAGGTCGTGCGCGATTTTAGCCTAAAGGTCGGCGCGGGCGAAGTAGTGACGCTATTTGGCGCGAGCGGCTGCGGTAAAACCACGATCTTGCGTCTGATATCGGGGCTTATCGATCCGCGCAAAGGTAAAATAATCAATAAATTTAACAAAACGACCTATCTCTTTCAGGAAAATCGCCTGCTCGAGTGGAAAAATGCGCTCGATAACGTGCTGCTCGTGATGGATGAGCCTAATGAAAAGGCCGTGCTAGAGCTCTTTGCTAGACTTGGACTAACGGAAAAAGACGCGCTAAAGTACCCTGACGAGCTAAGCGGCGGCATGCGCCAAAGGGTTGCTTTCGTGCGGGCGATCGTGACAAAGCCTGATTTACTGCTGATGGACGAGCCGTTTTCGGGTCTTGATTATGATATGAAAGAAATCCTGATAGACATCGTCACGCGCCGCGTAGAGGAGGGTATGAGCGTAGTGCTGGTAACTCACGATAGGATGGAGGCGGCTAGGATGTCAAGTAAAATTTGCTTTTTAGCGAGCAAGGGTGCGGTGATCGAGCGCGAACTGGAGCTTGAG
Organism: uncultured Campylobacter sp.; assembly: GCA_963516335.1. Taxonomy (GTDB): domain Bacteria; phylum Campylobacterota; class Campylobacteria; order Campylobacterales; family Campylobacteraceae; genus Campylobacter_A. The sequence continues at coordinate 1,830 of CAUQCZ010000240.1, forward strand.
CGCGCCTTTTCGCAGCGGGATTTTGCCTACGCTAGCGGCGTGATAGACGAAAATTTTAAAGGAAAAATTTATTATGATTAACGACTTTTTTACCCATCCGATGAGAATTTTTTTCCTTACGAGCGCGGTTTGCGCGGTGCTAGGCGGAGCGATATTTTTTACGCCCGTAGATTTCGTTAGCTGGCATAAATTTATCTTTTTGCACCTTGTCGCAGCCCTTGCGTACGCGGGATTTTTGCTAACGGGGCTAACTGATTGGACGAATTTTGGCGGAGGGCTAAAAAAGCACGCCTACGCTATGTTTTCGTTTTTTGCGGCGAGTTTTGTTAGCGCGTTTTTTAGCCTATTTGCGGCTCATTTTTTTATGGCGCTTTTTTGGGCGTATCTGGCCGGGCTTTGCGTTTATATGATCTGGCTTGATAGAAACGACGATCAGCTGGGCGTTTTAGCATTTTTACTAGGCATTTTGGGCTTTGAGATTTACTATTTGCTTAGCGGCGAGGAGAGATTTTTAAATTTGCAAATCCACCTTCACGTTATCGCCATTTTGCTTATATCTTTTCGCGTTAGCGTCGTGCTCGGTAAAGAGGCGCTAAACCGCGAGTCCGGTATGCAAGACGCGGCCTTTGTGCCAAATTTCGTCTATAAAAACATCGCGATCGTTAGCGTTTGCGCGTTTTTATTAGTTAGCTTGTTTTTTGAGGACAGCAAGGCGGTAAATTTCGCCGCGATAGCCTGCG
>CAUQCZ010000241.1:0-2561 GCA_963516335.1 uncultured Campylobacter sp.
GCCGCAGGGCTAGGCGCGCACACGCCCTATCACGCCGCAACGCTAACCAAGGGCCGCGCAGGCATCATCCACGGTATGAAAACGATCGTTTTACAAGACGAATACGGCATGATCGAGCCCGTACATAGCATCTCGGCTGGGCTTGACTATCCGGGAGTGGGCCCCGAGCACGCGCACCTGCACGAGAGCAAACGAGCCGCCTATCACGGCGTCACCGACGACGAGTGCATAAATGCGCTATATCTAACCAGCCGCCTAGAGGGCATCATACCTGCGATCGAGAGCTCGCACGCGTTAGCGTATCTAGAAAAGCTATGTCCAAATTTGACGAAAAAAAGCGTCATCGTCGTAAGCGTCTCGGGGCGCGGCGACAAAGACATAAACACCGTGATGAGCTACGAGAAAGGAAAAATTTATGGCTAAGGTAAAAGACGCGTTCGCGGGCAAAAAAGCAAACATCGGCTACGTCGTTGCCGGATATCCTAGCGCCAAGGCGACGAAGGAGTTTTTATTAAATTTAGACGGCAGCCGCCTGGATCTACTAGAGCTTGGCATCCCATACTCCGATCCGCTCGCAGACGGTAAGCTCATCGCGCAGGCTAGCTTTGAAACCGCCGCAAAGGGCGTAAACACGGGCACGGTATTTGCCATGCTTGAAGAGTGCAAAGGCAAGATAAATAAACCGATCGTTTTTCTCGTGTATTTTAACATCGTGTTTGCTTACGGCGTAGAGAGGTTTATCGCCCGCTCAAAAGAGGTCGGTATCGCGGGCTTCATCATCCCCGATCTGCCGTTTGAGGAGAGCGAGGAGGTAGCGGGACTGTGCGCTAAATTTGACCTTGATCTCATCCCGCTAATCAGCGTCACGTCGCAAAACAGAGCGGACAAAATTTTAAAATTCGGCTCGGGCTTTATCTATGCCCTCGGCGCTATCGGCGTAAGCGGGTCGCAGCGAGCTAGCGAGGAGAGACTAAAAGCGCTCGTAGAGGGTCTAAAAAAAAGAAGCGATCTGCCTGTCGCGGTGGGCTTTGGCGTGAAAAATAAAAACGACGCCGATGAGGTAAAAACCTATGCCGACGGCGCGATAATCGGCACCGAGATAGTAAAGCTCACGGCCAAATTTGAGGGCGAAGAGCTGATAAAGCAAATCAATAAACTTTTTTAAATTTAGCCGCGTTTGCGTTAAATTTAAGTATAATCAAAAAATTTCGTTTAAAGGACGACGCGATGATGGACGTTGCGGAGCTTGGGATCAAGCATCTGTGCGAGGATACTCTAGGCTACAAGGTAGAGAGCGCAAAGAGTGCGGAGGGCGAATTTTACGGCTCAAGCTTGCCGATTTTTAAGGGCAAAGAGGAGTTTCACTTTTATCTTTATTTTAAAAAGGATACGCTAAACCGCTTTGCTAGCGTGCTTCTTGGCGTCGATAAGCTAGCCGAAGACGAGCTAAGCGATATCTGCAAAGAAGCGGCCAATCTCGCAATCGGATACGCCAAAAATCTACTCAACGAACGCGAAGCAAACGCCTATAAACTAGGCACTCCGGAGTATCTAGGCAGAACGAGCTTTCACGTCAAACTAGACGATAAACGCGTCTATAAAATCAAAAATAGAACATTTCAAATAGGATATAAAAAGGGATGAGCGAAGAACTACAAGAAGTAACCGCCGTAGAAACGGCGCTGCAAGGGGTTCAGGAGATGTTGCAAGAGCGCGGCGGGCTTTTTAAAAGCTATGACGAGCTGATGGATATCGGAGTGGATTTTATCTCGGAGCTGGGTACCACGACTATTAGCGTAAAGCAGCTTTTAAAGCTCGAGGTTGGCTCTGTAATCGACCTAGAAAAGCCTGCCGGCGAGAGCGTGGAGCTTTTTATAAACAACCGAATTTTCGGCAAGGGCGAAGTGATGGTTTACGAAAAAAACCTTGCCATCAGGATAAACGAAATCCTAGACTCAAAATCAGTCATCCAGTACTTTAAACGAGAGCAGTTATGAGGATTTTTGCCGCGCTTTTGCTGTTTTTCGTCGCGCTTTGGGGGTCAAATTTATCTACGTACAACATTTATGAGCGTAGCGACCGCGTCGATATCATGCTTAGCTTTGACGCGCCTTATAGCGGAACTATCCTGCAAGAGCGCAAAGACGGCGCGATAACCCTACTCTTTAAAGACTTGCAAAACGATCAAAGTATCGAAAAAAGCGTAAACTCAAGCATACTGCAAGAGCTTTTGTTTGAGCCTAGAGGTCAAAATTTAGCCCTCGTGATAAAGAGTGCGGCCGAGGTGTCCGTTAGCGCGTCAAAGACCACCGACGGCTTTGGCCTGCGCGTGCGAGTAACGCCCCAAGCTACGATAAATTCACCCGCCACGACCGCCATATCCTCTCAAGAAACTAAAGAAAATATAACCGAAGCGTCAAATTTATCCGGCGAGCAAAACGGCTCAAATTTGAGCGCGTCGACTCAAAACCCGGGCTTAAATTTAGCCCCGCAAAGCGGCGACGTAAATTTTATGACGCAGAGTATGAGCGATATGGTAGATTATAGATATTATTCAGTTT
>CAUQCZ010000242.1:0-2552 GCA_963516335.1 uncultured Campylobacter sp.
TACGAAAGCGGTAAAGCCGCCGAGGCAAGTAGCGGCGAAGAGATGAGGCCTGAGGAAGCGATGAGACAAAGTAGCGGCTATACTCCGCTACATGCGGCCTCCATCATCGTTTTTATGTTGCTTACGCCGCCATGTATCGCTACGATGATCGTAGTAAAAATGCAAACGAATAGCTACGCGTGGATGGCGTTTGGGATATTTTTCCCTTTTACTCTGGCTCTTGTTGTAGCTTCGGCGTTTTTCACGCTGGCAAATGCTTATGAGCTTAGCGGGCTGGCGGCGATGGGGACGTATTATTTTATACTTTTGTTTTTTGTAATCATTTTAGGATTTATGCCGCAAAAACGCCAAAACTGGAGCGGCGGCGTCAAAAAGTAAATTTAACTTTATCAAAGGAGAAAAAAATGAAGAAAATTTTATTTTCATCTGTTTTAGCGGCTCTTGTGAGCTTGCCTGCGTTTGCGCATACGTCGCTTATGAGCTGCATAGATAACGGCGACGATACCGTTACTTGCGAGGCCGGATTTAGCGACGGCAGCAGCGCTAGCGGCGTGGAGTTTAAAGTGCTTCAAGATGGCAAGGTCGTCATAGAGGGCAAATTTGACAAGGACAGTATGTATACGTTTAAAAAACCGCAAGGCGAATACAAGGCTAGGATGTTTGCGGGCGAAGGCCACGAGGTCATCGTAGAGTCAAAAGATATTTCAAAATAAATTAGTAAAATCGCCGCGAAACGTTTAAATTTGACGCGGCGAAATGTCTTTTAAAAGGAAAAATATGGCTTGGTATGAGGCTGCGATTTTGATCGTGCTAGCGATCGGTGCGGGATATTTCGTTTACGCAAAAGAGTTTAAACAAAAAGACTGTGGTTGCGGTAGCGGCAAGGCGTGCGGCTCTAAAGGCAAAAGATACGATTAGCGCGCATTTTTGCCTGCGAGCTTTTGCGTGTTTTTGTATTTTTTCCTTGTTTTTTTACTGCGCAAATTTAAATTTACATTTTCAGGGTGCTGGTCTCGGTCGGTAAAATTTGCAAATTTAACTTCAAATTTGAACGTAAAAAGTCAAGGCGAAGTATCGCGAGATGGATTTTTACTTCGCTATGCTCGTAACGCTAAAGCGAGAAAAGGCTTTGCTTCCCTTGCGGTCGTAACTGCTTGCAGTTGCGAAGTAAAAATTTAGCGTAGGCTGGACAAGTAGTCCGCCGAGCTAAATTTTTACTAGCTCCGTTAAAGACGCTCGCGAGACAAGCCGCTAAAAATTTATTTAACTAGATCAGCTAGCACCTTCGCCGCATGCTCTTTCGCCTTCACGCTCTTATACACCTTCGCGATCTTGCCGTCTTTGCCGATCACAAAGGTCGAGCGCGCGATGCCCAGATACTCTTTGCCGTAGTTTTTCTTCACCTGCCAGACGCCGTAGAGTTTGGCGACTTCGTGCGCGGGATCGCTTAGCAATATGTGCTTTAGGCTCTGTTTTTGCGCAAAGCCGGCGTGCGACTTGACGCTATCGGGACTAATGCCCACGATCACGGTATCTTTGGCTATAAAATCGTCGTAAAGCGCGCTAAATTCGCACGCTTCGGTCGTGCAGCCCGGGGTGTTGTCCTTCGGATAAAAGTACAGCACGACGTTTTTGCCGACGAAGTCTTTTAGGCTAACGCTTACGCCGTCGCTGTTTTCTAGGCTAAACTCCGGCGCCGTATCGCCCGCTACTAGCGTGATCTTTCGCTCCAAATCCTCTTTAGAAAATTCGCTCATTTTTGTTCCTTTCTAATCTCATCAAGCGTCTTGCCGCCCGAACCTATCGAGCTTGCGTCGTATGTCTCGATATAAATTTGCACTCGCTCGCGACTTTTGCCCAGCACGCGTACCATAGTTTCGGTCATCTCCTCGACCAGCTTTTGCTTTTGCTCTTTTGTCGGCTCCGGGCCTGCCATTTTGACATTTATGAAAGGCATTTTTTCTCCTTAAATTTGATAAATAGAGACTAATTATATCAAAATTTAATCAGTTGCCCAGCTCGTTTGCGCGTTAAAATTTAAGCCTTTATATTAATATTTAGCTTTAAATTTGACATTTCAGTAAAATTTAAAGCTAGTATGATTATTATGTGATTTGGTAGTAGTAAAATTAGATAAATTTACCCAAAAGGAGCGAATATGCGTAAGAATTTTTTCGGTTCTATCGTTTTGGCTGCGGCCTTGGCGGGCGGTGCGTTTATAGCGATACCGCAGACTGCGAGTGCGGGCGTTTTGGCGCATCAGGTAAAAACCCAAGGCGAGCTTGGCTCGGTGTTTATCAACCCATATGACGTGGCGCCTCTAACGGCCGTCATCGATAGGGCGGGCAAGGACATCAAGGATATCCACGTGCGGGTTCTAGGCAAACCGAACGGCGGCATCGACATCGCCTATAACGTCTCCGAGCATGCGCTACTGACGCACGATGGCGTGCCGATCTGGGGGCTGTATCCGGACTATCTAAACGAGGTCGAAGTAAGCTACGTTTTTAACGGCGAAAAGAAGGTCGAAAAGTATAAAATTTACGCTCAGC
>CAUQCZ010000243.1:0-2545 GCA_963516335.1 uncultured Campylobacter sp.
TAAGAGGTCTTGTAAGTAGAAAGACGAAGTCGCGGCTAAAAATCCGCTTAGGTTTCGTTTTAAATAGCTGGTGCAGTATTTGCGCCGTTTGAGGCGTCTCTTTGCCTATCTGTTCTAATATTTGCGCTATCTCGCCGTGATTTATGCTTTTGATAGCTCTATCCCCTATAAGAGGCGTAATATGATTATTTATGCGGTTTGCTTCGGTTTGTAGCGTTTTTGGTAGCACTCGCATTTTGTCAAGCTCCAGCCACTCGTTAAACACTTTACTAAACGTCTGCTTATGGTCGCTTTGTCTTTGCTCTCTTACCTGCTTTTTGTGCTCTTTTGGGCTTATGCCTTGCGATATTAGGCTTTTGTATTCCGCCCTTAGCTCTCTTGCTCTTGCTAAGGTAATATCCGGATAAAGCCCAAAGCCTACGCTACATTTTTTTACCGCTTGCCGGGTCTATGTAATAAAATACCCACCTTTTCACGTCTTTAGAGGTAATAAGTATCGCTAAGCCTCCGCCGTCGGTCAATGAGTAGTCTTTTTCTTTCTTGATTGCTTTGCGTATTTGCGTATCTTTTAAAATATCTATTGCCATTTTAGCCCCTAAAATACGATATTTAAAAGCGTTTTGGAACATTTAGGGTTTTTAAAAAACGGCGCATTTTGGAACGTTGGGGATTTTTTGGCTCGTAAAAATGCTCTCAATGTTCCGTGAGCGTTCCAAAAATCTCTGGATTGCATTATATTTCATTGTAGCTTATTGTATTATAAATAGCTTAGAAACGCTGTATTTTAGGGCTTTTTTCGGTGTAGTTTGGATTGTATTATAGGGGATTAAATAATAGAATGGTGGTTAGAGGCAGAATCGAACTGCCGACACGCAGATTTTCAGTCTGCTGCTCTACCGACTGAGCTATCCAACCACGCCGTAAATAAAGAAATGTGATTTTAGCTATTTGATACTTAAATTTCGGTTAAAGACGCAAAATTCGGCGCATTTTTAAAATACAAAATTTATTTTTAAAGGCAGTCATTTAAATTTGGTGGCTTTAAGGCGCACGCGTCGCGTCAAATTTGCAAATTTAAGATCGCTTTTTTAAATTCATCCCCGCGCTCTACGTAGCTACTAAACTGATCTAAGCTCGCCGCAGCAGGGCTTAAAAGCGCTATTTCGTCTAAATTTTCGCTATTTGCGCTAGTCTTAGCAACTCCATCAAATTTGAAATTTTTATCTATCTCGCCGACTGCGACGCTTAAAAATTCGCATTCTACGGCCGGAATTTTAAACTCGCCGGCAAGATTCATCAGCTTGTCCGTATTTGAGCCGATAGCGTAAATTTGCGCCTTAGCGCCGCGCAAGGCTTCAAAAAGCGGCCGCATATCCACGCCCTTATCGTCGCCGCCTAAAATCAAATGCAAAAATTTGCCCTCATATCGCTTTACGGCTTGGATGCTCGCGTCGATGTTGGTCGCCTTCGTGTCGTTGACCCACGTGCGTCCGCGCGCGTCGTGAAACTCCTCTAGCTTGTTGCCCTCGATGACAAAGCCGTTTAGTAGCCGTGCGTCGCACCTATCGAGCAAAATTTTCTGGATAGCAAGCGCCAAAAGAGCGTCCGTTAAAAACGGCGTTTTAAAGGCGATATCGTTTAGATTTACGCCGCAAAACCGGGCCAAATCCGCCTCGTTTTCGTAGCTTATCACCTTCGCTTTAGTCGGCGTCTCGGCGTAGATTTTAGGTAGGATCGCGACCGCGTTTTCGCCCATCGTCGCTAGCGGTTTTAGCTTGGCGCGCTCATACTGCGCAAAGTCGCCGTGCCAGCTGAGGTGGTCGGGCGTGATAGGCAAAAGCGCGTATATGCCGGGCACGGCAATGTTCGTGTAGTGCATCGTAAAGGAGCTAGTTTCAAGCACCCAAATTTTGGCGTTTGCGTCAAGGTCTGCGAGCGGGACTCCGACGTTGCCGCCCATTACCGAGCCGTAGCGCGCCAGCAGGTGCTGCGTCATCTTTGTCGTCGTGGTTTTGCCGTTCGTGCCGCTGATCCAGACGGTAAAGGGCATTTTGCCGCCGTAAATTTTATAAAAATAGTCGTATTCGCTGATTAGATTTTGCGCTTTTTTAACCAGCTCGTGGCCGGGCGGGAAGCCGGGGCTTGGTATCTCTAAGCCGCTTTTTTCTGGTACGAAAAGGTTTGGCGGCAGTAGGGCGTTGCCCCATTCGTCGCTTGAGATCTCGCTAAATTTATCGTCGTAGATGTCCCAGCCGCCCTCTTTTGCGAAGTTTTTCGCGATCGCGCGGGTCGTGCCGCCGTAGCCAAATAGCGATTTTCTCATTTTTGCTCCTTTTTTACGCCCTTTTGCCCCATAAAATTTGCGTTATTTCCTCCGCGTCCAGCTCGGTCATTACGCCGTTTCGTTTGTGTCTGGTAAAAAGCTTAAAATCATAAGTATCTTTAAAATTTAGCTTTAAAAACTCGGTAAAATATCCGCCGTCACAGGCAAAATTTGGACGATCGTAAAACTCGTCCAAAAACTCGTCTTCGCTCTCTTGCGGCT
>CAUQCZ010000244.1:0-2538 GCA_963516335.1 uncultured Campylobacter sp.
ATACACGCGTCTGATCACTTCGCCAAAAATCGGCGCGACGCTAAGCACTTTTATCTTTTCGTTTTCCTCGCGTAGCGGTATCGTGTCGGTTACTACTAGCTCGTCTAGCGCGCCGTCTGCGAGGTTTTCGTAGGCTTTGCCCGAGAGCACCGCATGCGTGCAGCAGGCTATTACCGAGGTTGCGCCGCGCTCTTTAAAGACTTTTGCCGCCTTTACTATCGTGCCGCCAGTGTCGATCATATCATCGACTAGTATCACGTCCTTGCCCGCCACGTCGCCGATTACGTTCATTACTTCGCTCTCGTTAGCCTTTTCGCGGCGTTTATCGACGATGACGATGTCGAGATTTAGGGCTTTTGCGACGCTTCTAGCGCGCGCTACGCCGCCGATATCGGGGCTAGCGATGATTGGATTTTTGAGATTTTTGTTTTTGATGTGGTCGTTAAAGATGATCGAGCCGTAGAGGTTATCAACCGGGATGTCGAAAAAGCCTTGAATTTGGCCCGCGTGAAGGTCGATCGTGACGACGCGATCGATGCCTGCCGTTTGCATCATATTTGCCACGAGCTTTGCCGTGATAGGCACGCGGGGAGCGGCTTTGCGGTCTTGGCGCGCATAGCCGAAATACGGCACCACCGCTGTTATCGAGCTAGCAGAGCTACGCTTAAGCGCATCTGTTAGAATCAAAAGCTCCATCAAATTTACGTTTGCGGGCGCGCAGGTAGGCTGGATGATAAAAATATCCTTGCCGCGCACGCTCTCGCCGATCTGTACGCTGATCTCGCCGTCGCTAAAGCGTTTGATCGTGGCTTCGCTGAGCGGAAGCGATAAATAATGCGAAATTTTCTTTGAAAACTCTACGTTTGCGGTGCCCGAAAAGATTTTGTAACCTCTCATAACGATTTGCCTTTGTGAAATTTTTACTCAATTTTACCGAACTAAAACTTAAATTCGTAGATTTTGCGGTTAAATTTGAGATTTTTACGTAGCCCTAAAGCTCAAAGTGCTAGATTGTGCGCAGGAAGTAAGCAGCCTTCTTTAGCGCTTTTAGTAGGCTTGGATAAATTTAGTAAATTTAGGCGGTATCTCGGTCTTGCGGGCGCAAATTTTAAATTTATGCAGTCTTGCGCAGGCGGCTAAATTTAAAAACCGCACGTAAAAGCACGGACGACAAACGCGTTTAGGGCATAAAGCGGGCTGCGTTTGGCGTTTTTTGGATACTAGCAAGTAAATCTAAAATTTTAGTTTTAAATTCGAGCAAAAGCGGCAACGAAGCATTTTTTCGCCGTGTTCACGGCTTTTAAAAATATAAAATTAGGTGGTTTTAAGGCTTCGTACGTCAAATTTCACGCAAAGCTAGCTCTTGCCCGAGGTAAGCCAAGCGGACAAAGCTATAAACGCCCTCGCCGCCAACAAACAAAGCGCAAATGAACCGAGTAAGTCTGCGCGCGACAAAGCTTTGGCACAATTTCTCTCCTACGTCATGCCTTAGCCCGCAGTCCGGTAAAAACGTCCGCAAGCGCGCTAAAGCAAAACTGCGCAAAAACTCTACCGCAAGTCGCAAACTAGCGCGGTAATACAAAATCCGGGCGCAAATTTACTGCGTCGCTCCCATCATCACGCTTGCGTATTCTCCTTGCTTAGCGTCCGTTTTTTCCGGCTTTTTGATCTCGATCCTGTTTTGATCTAAGCCTGCTTTAATTAGCGCGTCTTTTACTACCTGCGCGCGCGAGTTAGCTAGCTTTATTAGCCTTTCTTTTTCTACTTCGATACTCTTTAGCGCCGCCTCTCGTTGCGCTTTTTCGTCGCCGTCTTTGACGCCCGGAGCTAGCATGGCCAAGGCGCCCGCATAGTCTTTGCCCGTTTGTGCCATAGTTTGAGCGATCTTAGCGTTTAGTTTTTCGTTTTTAAACGCCTCTTCATCGACGTTCGCGTACACGGGCGTTATGCTTAGCTTCATCTTAGGCTTTGCGCTCGTTAGCTTGATAAAGTCGCCTATCTTAGCCTGCTCGGAGACTATGAGCTCGTTGCTAGCGGCCATAAAGTCGATCGTGCTTAGATCCTCGCTACCTAGCCCCAGCGCATTTCCTAAAAATCTAAACGGAGCCAGCGTGATATCGGCAAAGAGTTTTTTTACCGCCGCCCAGACGATGCCGCCGTATTTAAAATCAGGGTCGTTTAGATCGCCCTCTACCGGCAGGTCGATATTTATCTGATTGTTTTGATCGCTTAGTATCGAGATAGCAAGCGATAAAGGCAGATCTACCGCGTCTTTAGACTCGACCTTTTCGCCTAGAGTTAGCGTGTCTAGATTTACTATGTTGCTGCCTTTTAGCTTAGAGTCCGCAACCTCGTAGTTTAGGGTCAAATTTAGCTTGCCTTTTTTTATCTTATAGCCCAAAAACTGCCCGCTATACGGCGTCACGTCTTTTAAATCTATGTCTTTAAAACCTAGTTTTATCTCGGTGCTTTTTTTAAGATCAAACGGCAGTAGCTTTAGCCCGATCTTGCTAAAGCCACTCTTGCCGACCACGCCTT
>CAUQCZ010000245.1:0-2537 GCA_963516335.1 uncultured Campylobacter sp.
CGAGTATATTGCCCGTGCTTGATATTAGCCCGTATTTTTCGCCCTTTTGTGCTATAAATGCGCCGTCCTCGCTCTCGTCTAAAAATCGTATTCAAAGGGGACGGTTATGCCGTCTTTGCCCGCGATTGCGTATTTTTCGCCCTCTCGCACTACCGTAAAGCCGTTTTTGACCGGTATGCCGACCTCGTCAAATTTAAAAGGTATCATAGCTCCGCCGTTTTTGTCTATGACTCCCCATTTTTTGCCCTTTTTCACGCGAAATAAAGGCTCCAAGCCCGCCCCTTCATCGCCTACGATATCGCCGTATTCGCAGGGCAGGACGATTTTTCCTTGCGCATTTGCTAGGCCGAGCTTTCCGTCTTTTTCGAGCGTAAAAAACTCGGGCAAGCACCAAACGTTATCGTAAACGCAGGGCAAAACCTCCTCGCCGCTTGAGTTTATTAGTCCCCATTTTTTGCTTTTACCGCAAATCGTAGCCAGACCGTCCTTTTAAAACTCGCCGATAAAGTCGTATTCTAGCCAGTTATCTCGCATTTATTTCCTTTAAATTTAGCTAGCATAAAGCCCTCGCGCACCCAATTTTCAAGCCTTTTTAGAGCCGCGACGCGTATTTAAAACGCCAAACCCGCCGCGAGCACTGTTTAACGGCGATGCGCAAAGCGACGAAATCTAAGAGCTTTTGCGGCAAAGGCTAATTTTTATTTTTGTGCTACGGCTAGGATTTGATCTGATTTTCGGTACCGGGGCGTAGGCAAAGCGCCCTAAATTTAGCCTAAAAATCCTCGCATCATATACGCGCCGGCCGCGCCCGCATCCTTGACCTCGCCTAAATTTTCAAAATTTATCCCGCCGATAGCGTAGGTTTTTATACTTAAATTCTTGCAAATTTCCCGCAAAAATTTAAGTCCTCTGCCTTGCTCCAGCGCGTGAGACGGCGTATCAAAAATATGCCCCGCCACGATGTAATCAGCGCCGAAATCCTGCGCCGCTAGAGCCTGCTCTAAAGAGTGCACCGAAACTCCGATTTTGAGATTTTGCGTTAAATTTGGCGCATAAACGCCGCTAATTTCATCTTTAACCGCGCAATTCCCATTAAATTTAGCCAAATTTAAATCCGCCAAATTTACAGTCCGCTTGCCGCCTGACGCCCTAAATTTAGCAAACGGCAAGTGTAGTTCGTGCACGCCAAGCTTGCTTGCGACGCTTGCGTAAGTATGCAAAACAAGCTGTGCGCCGGAATCGCACTCCGCGATAATCTCAAGCGTTTTACGGGCCAAAATTTCATACTCGTCCCCTGGCAAATCGCTCTCCCTAAGCAAAATTTTATCCGCCCTGCCGCCCTGCGCTACCCGCCTAACGTCCGCGAAAAAATCCTCGCTCAAGCGGCGGTTCGTCACCCAAACGAGCTCAAATTTACCAGACTCCATAAAACCTCATTTTTAAATTTAGATAAAAGCGCGCAATAGCAAAAAAACACAAAACGCTGCCGAGAATCAAAATTTAGGATTTTTGCGAATGCCCGGCGAAAAGCCGTATCAAAAAGGCCGTAAAAAGCAAATTTTACAAGCCTTTCAAAGCGCAAATTTGCCTAGCCAAAACGCGAAGCCTCCAAAAGCCGCAATGCAAATCAAAGCAAAAACGCCGCCGAATTTACAAAAAAGCACAAGCGCAAATCCAAACCGAGCCCCGCGCCGACCGACCTCAAACGTAAATGTGCTCGCTCATCACGGGCTGCAAATTTAGCCCTCGCACGGCACCTAGTATCTCATCAACCGTTCGCGCGTCGCTGATCTCAAACTGCTCGTCGCCTTTTTTAGCCTTTTCCGAGTGCGTCCCCACACCCGTGCTAACGCCGGCTGAAATTTTGTTCGCGGCGACTGCGATGACGCCGTCCCTGAAGCGCGCCGACTCGCGCGTGGAGATCGTGATATTTGCGTAGGGCAAAAAAAGGCGGTACGCACAGATAACCTGAAACAGCGCCCTCTCATCGACGTCCCTCGGGCCAACATGGGCCTTGTTAATCGCGGGGCGCAGGCGCGGACAAGACAGCGCGATCTCGGCGTGCGGGTACTTTTGCTGGATGAGATGCGCATGCAGAGCGGTGGCTAGAGCGTCCTTTCTAAAGTCGTCAAGCCCCAAAAGCGCGGCAAATCCGACGCTGCGCATACCGCCCATGAGAGCGCGCTCCTGAGCGTGGAAGCGGTAGGCAAACGAGCGCTTGACGCCGCCGAGGTGAAATCTCGCATACGCCGCCGGGTCGTAAGTCTCCTGAAAAACCACGACGTAGTCCGCGCCGCAACCGTGCAAAAACGCGTATTCGTCGGCATTTAGCGGATAGATCTCGATGCCGACGTTGCTAAAAAGCCTAGACGCCTCTTTGCAAACCTCGCCGATATAGACCAGGTCGCTTTTTTTCGCGCTTTCGCCGGTTAGGATCAGCACGTCTTTTAGCCCGCTTTTTGCGATATTTGCTAGCTCCGTCGCAGCCTCGTCCGCCTTTAGCCTTACGCGAGAGATCTTGTTTCGCGAGCTAAAGC
>CAUQCZ010000246.1:0-2526 GCA_963516335.1 uncultured Campylobacter sp.
CGAATTTAGCATAGTTTGCCGCCGCAATTAAATTTGATATAATTTCAAGATCATTTATTTTAGCTAGAGGCAAGCTCTGCGCTGTATGTTTAAGGTAAAAAAGATATAATTTAAAACTATTCTAAAAAACAATAAAGATTTTAATAGGGCGGCTAGCGAGTGAGGCTTAAAAGAGCTTTTAAATTTTTACTTATTTTTACGGCGACGATCTTTTTTTGCGGATGCGCGGCGAAGGCTAAATTTGATGTTCCGCAGATCGTAAATTTCGACAAACGCGAGTTTGAAGTGATTTCTCAAAGCGGCTCAAATTTGCTCTATATTTCGCATGAAAAAGAGGATTTTTATTTCACGATGATAAACTCCATGGGCACTCCGCTAGCTAGGCGGGTTTTAAAGCCGAGCGGTGAATTTGAAACTATCGGCTTTTTGCCGCCAAATAGCGCCTACAACGAGCTTTTTGTTAAAGTGCTAAATATCGTAAAATCAAACCAAAAAGAGGCCGTCATAACGGCAAATAACGAAAATTTTAAGGTAAGAGCCCTTGATATACGTTAGCAAGCCCGCCGTCATCAGCGCAGCCGGAGCCGATGCGGAGGAAAATTTTGCAAATTTATGCGGCGAAAAGAGATTTTTGAGCGTTTGCGAAGGCTTTAGGGCGGATAAAAGCTTTATCCTCGGCAAAGCCCGCGCGCCGCTGGCTAAATTTAGCCAAAACACTCCAAAACACCTGCAAACGCGCACCAACGCTCTGGTTTTAAGCGCGCTTTTGCAGATAGATAAAGACGTGCGAGACGCCATCAAAAAATACGGCAAAAACCGCGTCGGCGTAGTAGTTGGCACGACTACTAGCGGAGTGGAGGAAAATTACGAAACGTTTAAGGATTTTGCTGCGACAGGATTTTTCGATGCTTCAAAATTCGGCGTCAGTCGCAACTCTCTAGCCAATCCGTCCGAATTTATCGCCGATTTTTATGAGCTTAGCTCGGTTGCGTTTTCCGTCTCGACCGCCTGTACTTCGGGCGTCAAGGCGATCATAACGGCAAAAAGGCTGCTGGAGCCCGGTATCTGCGACGCCGTTATCTGCGGCGGCGTGGATAGCCTAAATACGCTAACGATAAACGGCTTTGACAGCCTGGGTATCCTAAGCGCGCGCGAGACCAATCCGTTTTCCAAAAATCGTGACGGCATAAATATCGGCGAAGGCGCGGCGTTTTTCGTAGCAAGCAGGGATGAAATCTCAAACGTCGTTATTGCGGGCGAGAGCTCAAACTGCGACGCGTTTCATATGACGCAGCCCGATTTTAGCGCTCAGATGCAAACAAAGTGCGTGCAAAAGGCGCTGCAGGCGGCAAATTTAAGCAGCGTGGATTATATAAATTTACACGGCACGGGCACGCAGGCAAACGATAAAATCGAGGCAAAGATCGTGCATTCGCTTTTGCCGCTCGTACCCGCAAGCTCCGTTAAGCCTCTAATCGGCCACACACTAGGAGCCGCGGGAGCTATCGAGAGCGCGCTTTGCGCCATGCTTTGCGCTAGGGACGAAACCGCGCTGCCGCCGCACGTATATGACGGCGTTTACGACGATGAGATAGAGAGGATAAATTTGGTAAAATTCGGCCAAAGAGCGGTCGTAAATTCGGCCATGTCGCTGTCATTTGCATTTGGCGGAGACAACGCGGCGATCGTGTTTGGGAGGGCGAGATGAGCCTTGGAGATTATCTCCCGCACGGCACGGCGATCATTTTTATCGACGAGGTGCTTAAATTTGAAGAAGGGCGCATAAAAACCAAAAGTGTGATAAAAGAGGATAATAAATTTCTATTTGGCGGCAAATTCGCCATGCATAAAACCGTCGAGATGATGGCTCAGTCGCTGGGTATCTACGACTCGAAGATGCGCGAGCTAAAGGGGATGAAATTCGGACTGGGTTTTTTGCTGGGCAGTAGAAAATTTGAGATATTTAAGTCGTTTTTAAAGATCGGAGACGAAGTCGTCATCAAGGCTGTCTGCTCGATACAAGACGCAAGCGGTTTTGGCGTTTACGACTGCGAGCTTTACGTAAACGGCGAGCTTGGAGCGCGCGCGACGCTAAACGTGCTAAGCCCGGACGAGGAATACGTAAAAAGGATACTGGATGAGTAAAAGAGTGCTGATAACGGGCTCGAGTCGCGGCATCGGCGAAGCGGTGGCTAGGCGGCTGGCGGCGGCGGGATACGAGGTCGTGCTACATGGCAAAAGCGCGAGCGAGCAATTATTAAATTTACAAAACGAGTTAAATTTGAGCGCATTAAAATTTGACGTAGCCGATACCAAGGCATCACGCGTGGCTATCGAAGCCGATATAGAGGCTAACGGCGCTTACTACGCCGTCGTGCTAAACGCCGGCATCACGCGCGATAATACCTTCGTTGCTATCGAGGACGAGGAGTGGTTCGGCGTCGTGGATACGAATTTAAACGGCTTTTATACCGTCCTAAAGCCCGCTCTCATGCCTATGATTCGCGCTAACAAGCCGGCTCGTAT
>CAUQCZ010000247.1:0-2524 GCA_963516335.1 uncultured Campylobacter sp.
AGCTACGTTTTTAACGGCGAAAAGAAGGTCGAAAAGTATAAAATTTACGCTCAGCCGATCGTGACGTATAGCCGCGATTATAGATTTAGCCACATGCAAAAGATGAAGGTTAAAAAGGTCGATCCTGCGTTTAAAAACAGGCTCTATCTCATTAACAACACTATCACGAGCGTTTATAAGCCGCTTGATTGGAAAAACGGCGGTGCGGCTAGCTGGAACGACTTCACCGAAAATTTCGTCGTCGATACCCAGGGCGAGGTCAGATGGTATCTGGACTATCAGAAATTTTACGACCGCAGCGAGCGCAGAGTGATGGACGGCGGTATGATGATGGGCTTTCATCAACTACCAAACGGCGATCTGAGCTGGGGCATGGCGCAGCGATATATGCGCTACGATATGATGGGCAAGGAGGTGTACAATCGCGAGCTGCCGCGCGGCTACATCGACCTTAGTCACGAGGTGATGCCGCTTAAGGGCGATCATCTGCTGCTTCGCGTTGCCAAATATAACTACCATCATCCTGACGGCAGAATTTCGCACACGATCAGAGATCACATCATCGAAGTGGACGGCAGCGGCAAGGTCGTGGACGAGTGGGATCTGAATGAAATTTTCGGCAAAAACGTCTACCGCAGCAACCTAATCAAGGCTCTTGACGCTCGTGTCGTGTGCCTAAATATCGACATGGACGCCAAAGAGATCAAAATCAGCGACGATCTGCCTTTTGGCGACGTGACATCGACCGGCACGGGACGCAACTGGGCGCACGTAAACTCCATCTCATATGACCCTAGCGACGACAGCATCATCCTCTCGCTTCGCCACCAAGGCATCGTTAAGATCGGCAGAGACAAAAAGGTAAAATGGATCCTTGCATCGCCTGAGGGCTGGAGCGCGGACTTTAAAGAAAAAGTGCTAGTGCCCGTGGATAAAAACGGCAACAAAATCAAATGCGAAAACTCAAAATGCGAGGGCGACTTCGACTGGTCGTGGACGCAGCACACCGCGTGGCTCACTCCGCGCTACGATAACAAGGGCAGCGTAAAGCACATCAGCGTATTTGACAACGGCGACGGCCGCGGCATGGAGCAGCCTGCGCTAAAAGAGCAAAAATACTCTCGCGCGGTCGAGTACAAGATCGACGAGAAAAAGGGCACGGTAGAACAGATGTGGGAGTTTGGCAAGGAGCGCGGATTTGACTTCTATAGCGCGGTTACTAGCAACGTGGAATGGCAAAAGGATAAAAGCACGTACTTTATATCAAGCTCGAACGTCTATCTGCTAAAGCCCGATAAGACGATCAAAATGGTGCTTGTAGAGATCGATCCGAAGAGCAACGACGTTAAATTTGAAATGGACGTGGAGTCTGCGTCTAGGGACGACGTGGCATACCGCGCGCTGGTGATCGATCCGAATATCTTTAACTATTAAATTTGACCTTTTCCGGTTTAGTTTTTCTAGCCGCCGCCAAAAACGGGCGTGCGGCTGGATTTAGGATTTTGCGGCGAGTTAAATTTGAGATGAAATTTGACTTGCCGCTTTGTTTAAATTTAACTTGCTTGCCGAAATTTTATCCGCAGCGCCGTCAAATTTAACTCGTCAAATTTGCCGAGTTTAGCCCGCTTAATCTCAAATTTACCCTTTATTTTATACAATTTTTAAAATTTAACCCAAAGGATTTCTATGAAAATAATCTCTAAATTTACGCGGATTTTAGCCGTCTTTTGCCTGCTTAGCTCTATGGCAAGCGCGCTAGAGGAGGGCAAGGAGTATCAGATACTACAAAAACCTCTAGACGTGCCTAAAAACAGCGTCGTAAAGGTCTTTAGCTACGAGTGTCCGCACTGCTATAAATTCGACAAAACCGTCACGCCCAAACTCTTTAGCGAGCTAGACGGAGTCAAATTTATCCCGTATCACTTAAAAACCAAAGGAAAGCTCGGCGAAACGGCGAGCAAAATTTTTGCCGCGATGATCGTTTTGGACGAGGCTAGCGACGTTAGTTTGCTTAGCGAGAAGTCTAAATTTAAAAAGGCTAAATTTGCGGTTTATAACGCCGTTCACGACAAAAACGACGATTTTAAAGACGGCAAGGATAAGGCTAGATTTATCAAAACCGCCATTAGCGCCGCAGGCGTGAGCGAGGCGGACTACGACAAGGCGCTAGCTAGCCCGCGCGCGCAAGAAATTTTAAAAACATGGGACGAGAGCTACGACGTAGCCAAGGTTCAGGGCGTGCCGGCATACGTCGTTAGCGGTAAATATCTGCTAAACGCGCAGGCGCTGGGTTCGATCGACGCCATGGCCGCCGCCGTCAAAGAGCTATCGGCGAGATAATGGACTACAATATCGAAAACAAGGGCTTTGTCTGCTTTGCATATAACTTGCAGCGAAGGCGAGCGTTTTGGGCGGCGTTGCTCGCGGTTTTGGCGGTCAAATTTATCTTGTGCGAGCTGTTTTTAGGCAGCGAGGCGGCCGGCGCTCTAGTAGTAAAGCTACGTTTTGCGACGCTGTTTGCGGC
>CAUQCZ010000248.1:0-2523 GCA_963516335.1 uncultured Campylobacter sp.
GGGTAATGCTTGGGTTTTATTTTTGTAGATTAGGCGTGCGAAGTCAAATTTAGCAACCTAACCGCTTAGCTGTACGCTTTCTTCTATCTTCATTAGCCCCGTAAATACGCGCCTGGCGGCCTCTTTTTGCTCGTCTGAGATTTCGATCTTTTTTTTGTTTAAAAGCAAATTTACGAGCTGCTCGTTTTGCAGCATTCCTACGTCAAATTTTCTCGCGTTTGCAGCGATTTTTGTCGCGAGAGGATTTTTTGATTTAAAATTTTCGTATGACATTTTTCCTCGTTTTTGCGTTAGGTTACGAAGCGATTATATGAAATTTAAGGTAAATTCGGGCTCAAATTTTATCCAAAGCCCGAATTTACGCCGATTTATTCTTTTATATCAAAGACTAGCGTCGTTTTTAGCGTCTCTTTGTCGCATTTTGCGGCATCCGGATAAGGCCTTTCATAAATCACCTCAAACACCCAAAAGCCAGGCCTCAGCGCTACGACTTCGGTGATACCCTGCGCGTCAGTCATACCGTAAAACGCTCGCTTATCCTCTAAAAATCCCGCAAAAGTGCCGGTTAGTTTGGCGCGTTCTAGCGGCTTGCCGTCAGCCAAAACTTGCAGTTTAAAGGGCTTATCCACGCGAAAACCTGCCGGATTTTGCAGCGGCACGATCTCGATTTTCTCTCCGACGGGCTTAGCGACGAAGTCGTCTGCTTCGCCTAAATTTAGGATTTTTTTGGACGTTATCGTCATAAGGCGGCAGATTTGCACGTCGCTTAAATCTTTTAAATCAAGCTTATTTTTGCCGATGATCCACTTACCGTCGCTGCGCTTTTTTAGCGAATACATCGGATTTTGCCGCGCAAGCAGGATATAGGTGCCTTTGCTTAGCTTTTCGCCCTCGTAGCGGTAGTTTTCGCCGCTTTGCGCTAGCTTTTTTTTCTGCCCGTCTTTGCCGATCAGGGCAATGGGCGCAAAAAGATGCACGCGCTCTTGCATTATAGGCTCGTAGTTTGGAAAATCGTCGCTATAACCCATTTTTGCAACGAATTTACCCGTCTTTTCGTCGTTTGCCCCGTCCACCCAAAACATATGCGCCTGCGCCGAACAAACGGCTCCCGCAAGTATCGCAGCGGCTAAAATTTTACTTGTTTTCATACTTTTCCTTTCGGTTGTTTTTGAGATTTGATGTCAAATTGTAGCTAAAAATAGATTAAAATTTAGATTTATTTTAGAAGAGGTTTTAAAAATTTAGATTTGCGGCTTTATTTTGCAAATTTATACGCCAAATCGCTCTCTTAATCGCCAAAAGAAAAATTTAAATAATTTTTACGAATTTACGAAGACAAATCATGTCTTAGCGAGTAAAGCATTTAGATTTAGCGCGAAACTCGGGCGTGTTTTTACAAAAAATAGACTCAAAACACGCCTGAGTTAAATTTATGACGCTAGCCGTCTAACGTTTTAAAATTTTAGCATTTTCGCAGCCGACGTCTAACCCCATCTTGCACGCTTTTTCGTAAAATTTAGCCGCAGCTTTGACGTCTATTTGCATGCCCGCGCCGCGCTCGCTCATGTAGCCCGCCTCGTTGCAGCCTTTGGCTAGGCCTAACTCGCATGCGTTTTTATATAACTCGTACGCCCGCGCTTCGTCTTTTGCTACGCCGACGCCCGTTTGATGAGCGTACGCTAATGCATAGCTGCCCAGCTTATCGCCCATTTTGTACGCTCGCTCGTAAAATTTAACCGCCGTCTCAGGCTGTTTTGCCGCGACCTTGCCGCTAGCTATCATCGCGCCCATATCGTAGCAGGCGCGCGCATGTCCGCCTTCGCACGCTAGATTAAAGAGCCTCGCCGCCTCTTTGAAATCCGAAACTCGGTACATCGCTAGCGCGTCTTCAAACTGCTTATTTGCCAAATTTATAGGCGCGCTCGTAGGGACGCTTACCATCTCGTTAGAAGATCTCGTTTGCGCCGCAAAAACTGCGCTCGCGGCAACGATCAAACAAACTAAAATTTTTCTCATTTTGGCTCCTTTTTTATAAAATTTCAGTCCGAATTTTAGCCCTTTTTGGTAAACGTAACAAAAATTTCAACTAAATTTACCGATACGCGCGCTCTAAATTTCGGCCGAAATTTGCCGGAGTTTTTAAACGCCTAAAGGTAGCCTCGTTTAGCCTAAAACGCTTTACCGATACCTGATTTTACGGCGTTAAGGGCTAAATTTTAGATACTTTTGAATAAAATTTAACGCTCGCTAGTTTTGCTTGACGGCGCAACGAGTTTTAAAATTAGCGCACAAATTTCGTTTAATTTTTACGTTTCATAGGCGCGGGCTTGTTCATGATAAAGCCGCAAAATCGCCCCGTGACGCCGTCTCTACGGTAGGAAAACAGCTCCTGCTTTTCAAACGTGCAGCGCGGATCAAACTCCGCTCGCCCTACGCCAAGCGCGGTAAATTCCTCCCGCAAGGCCGCCTCCATGTCAAATTTGCCATCTTTTTTATAGCGACTAAACTCGCCCAGATCAAGCT
>CAUQCZ010000249.1:0-2519 GCA_963516335.1 uncultured Campylobacter sp.
GAGTAGGCTTATGTAAAACAATGTTTTTGGGCTACCTTGCGGATTGGAGACCTCACTATTAAATTTACTTATCTTATCACGCTCTTTAGACATCAAATTCTGATATTTTTGACTACTTTCTTAGTAAGCAAGCACAAGACTTATTGCTTTTCTGAGTTTTTAGTAAATTTTGCTATTTTTGCAGCTTATACGTCAGATGAAAAATACCATAGAATCCTCCAAATTTGGCTTCAGAAATTCTTGAACGGACTATATGCTTGTTTTTAGCTTCACTATGCTTATTACTTACAAGATCATAGTTTTATCCTGCCTTACCTAAGTTTAAATTAAAGAGGCCTTAAAATTATACAAAAATCTCCGGTTCGATCTTTTCTAAATCTTTACCGATTTTAGTTAAAAAATAACCCCTTAAAAGAAAATACTCCCTCCTTTTTAAAACCGATGCCTCTATAACAGCTGTTTCACCAAATATTATCACACTATCGTGAATGATGTCTAATCCTAGACCATTAAAAAGCCTATAAAACATTAGCGGCAGTATCGCGATAGAAATTATCACACCGAAAATATACCAAAAATGCTGTTCCTCGCCTCTAATTACCGTTAAAACGAAAAAAGCCATAAAAACATATATTGATATTAAGATAAGACATAGATATTTTACCTTTTTAGGGATTTCTAAATAAGACGGCCCGGTGGTTCTTTTTATCGTCAAAATTTTAGATAATTTTATCGAGCTTAAAACCAAATCATCCTTTGCAGAAAAAAGTTCAATTTCGTTATTTTTAAATCTTACATAGCATTTGCCTAAATTTGAGTACTTTGATAATGAATTAAGGGGATAATTAAAACACAAAAATACTAAAAACAGTATTTGAAATATGCTAAATTTGCCGCTTATAGCCATAGCTAAAGTAGCAGCTATAATTATACCGCCTACAATAGCATTTAAAGTTATTGCATGATACTTCACAATTATCGGCTCTTTATCGTAATCCCTCGCAAATTTCTTCGAGCCGGGATTTGTCAAATTTGGATTTTGGGAATTGTAGTTTAAATTTTGCGTCTGATTATCTGCTACGTTCAAATTTTGTTCCTTTAAATAATATTTTTAAACAACTAAAACAAATTTAAAATATTTAATAATGAAATCTTACTATCGATAATCTTAAACAGCTATTAAATCCAAATTATCATTTAGTATAATCGTTTCAAAAGGAAACGCTTTAAAATGCGCAACGATATTTTTATAGTTTTATGTCCGCAAGCTCTATTTAAAGCCTCCATACAGCTTAACCACTTTGTCTTACTATTACCGTTTTACCGCAAGGCAAAAATGCATCGTGCTTACTTATCCATCCGGTCGCGCCTTAAAATATACGGTATTGTTTAATTTAGCAGAGATTACGCCCTTTAGACTCAAAAGTCGTCTAAAATTCGCGCAAAAAAGAGATATCGTCGGCGGGTTTTTCGCGCCTAGCGATATTGCCGTCGTAGCAAGAGCCGGGCCGTCTATCCATAAACGACCCGTACGCCGAAATTTCCACCCCAAACCGCTAAATTTTAAAATTTTCTATCTCGTTAAAATTTAGATACCGATAGATTTGCGCCTCTTTGCCTGCAAGCTTTTGGGGCACTATACTAATGTATTCAGAGACGCTGGGTAGCCTGCCT
This sequence comes from uncultured Campylobacter sp., assembly GCA_963516335.1. Classification (GTDB taxonomy): domain Bacteria; phylum Campylobacterota; class Campylobacteria; order Campylobacterales; family Campylobacteraceae; genus Campylobacter_A. The sequence continues at coordinate 1,675 of CAUQCZ010000249.1, forward strand.
AGCACGGCGCAAACGGCCGCTAGCTCGGCACTACCAAGATACACGCGCGCGCCCATACCCATGCGGTTATCGAAATTTCGCGTCGAGGTCGAAAACACGGTCGCTCCGTCGTTTACGCGGGCTTGGTTGCCCATGCAAAGAGAGCAGCCAGGCACCTCCGTGCGAGCACCCACTGCACGAAAGATATCATAGTAGCCCTCTGCCTCCAGCAGCCGCTGATCCATCTTTGTTGGCGGCGCGATCCAAAGGCGAGTGGGCAGCGTCCCAAGCCCACGCAGAGCTTCCCCGAGCGCTCGGTAGTGGCCGATATTGGTCATGCAGCTACCCACAAATACCTCGTCGATCTTGTGCGGGCGCGAGCTATCGGCCAACACTTCGCTCAGGGTCGCGACGTCGTCTGGGTCGTTCGGGCAGGCTAGGATGGGCTCAGTGATCTCATCTAAATTTATCTCGATCACCTCGGCGTAGCGCGCGTTCTTGTCGGCTCGCAGCAAGCTAGGCACCGCTAGCCACTCGCGCATCTTAGCCGCGCGGCGCTCCAGGCTAGCCCTACTTTCGTAACCCGCCTCTATCATAGCCTCGATGAGAGCGACGTTTGAACGGACGTATTCGGCGACGCTTTGCTGGCTCAAATTTACCGCGCAGGCCGCAGCAGAGCGCTCAGCCGAGGCGTCGCTTAGCTCAAAGGCTTGCTCGACTTTTAGATTTTCCAGCCCCTCGATCTCTAAAATTTTACCCGCAAAAATGTTCTTTTTATCTTTCTTCTCAACGCTTAAAAGCCCTTTTTTAATGGCAAAATAAGGTATCGCATTTACAAGATCACGAAGCGTCACACCCTCTTTTAG
>CAUQCZ010000250.1:0-2515 GCA_963516335.1 uncultured Campylobacter sp.
GTTTCGAAGCGTCCGCTTTTAGCGACTTGATTTTGCCCCTCGTAGAAGCGGATCCTGATACCGTCTTGGACGCTATCTACCTTTATTCTAGTGATCTTGTCTTTGTTTAGATAGACCCTATCGTTTAGTTTTACGTACATTTTTTCTCCCTTAAATTTGATGTGGTTTTATTTATTTTTATCGTTTGCGTCGTCTTTGGTTGCGTCTTTTTTCTCGCCGTCTTTTTTCAAAAACAGCTCCTTAAAGCGCTTATCCGCAAAATCCTCGATATCGTTTTGTAGCTGCCTATAGGCGTTTATGAGCTCATGCGCGCGTTCGTTTAGCGTCGTGCCGGCGTTTTCGCCGCCGCCTTGTTTGGTAGTAAAGAGCTCCTCTTTTAGATTTTTTTGCAAAATTTGCAGATGATTCCAGCATTTTTTATAGTTCATGCCTAGGATTTCGGCGGCCTTTGAGATCGAGCCGACCTCGGCGATGACGTCTAGGACTTCAGTTTTGCCCTTGCCGAATATCAGCTCGCCCTCGTCGTTTTCTATCCAAGTTTTGGTTTTTACTCTCATCTTTTTTCCTTTCTTCTCCTTAAAACACCCCAACTGGCAGTATTTTACGTCGATTTTATAGTCTTTTAACGTCGAGCGGATCGTCTTTAGTCCCACGCCAGCAGCCGCGTCTCTAGCGTCTTTGCACAGTATTCTGCCCTTTTCGTCGGTCATCTGTTTTAACTGCGTCATCACGGTGTATTTGCCGCGTCCGTTTTCTAGCCCGCCAAACTGCCCCAGCTCGCAGTTGTCGATCTTTACGCCCATTTTTTCGGCCTCGTCGCTAACCTCGCCGACCGGAACGCCTAGCTTTGAGGCGATTTTAAACGCCGCTCCGCAGTCTAGCCTACCTTTTGGATTTAATAGTTTTTCGATCAGTTCACGAATTTGCTCACTCATAGATTCTCTCCGCGCCGCTATATACGTTTATGTTTTCGCCGCGCGCGAAGCCGCACAGCGTGAGGTTGAATTTACGCGCTATCACGACGCCAAGGCTAGTGGGAGCCGTGCGCGAGACGAGCACTGGAATGCCGTGCATGACCGCTTTTGCGACCATTTCGGAGCTGAGTCTGCCGCTCACCATCAAAAACGAACTTTGCAGCTGCGCGCCGGCTAGTATAGCTTTGCCGACGGCTTTGTCTATGGTGTTGTGCTGAGCGATATCCTCGCCGATATAAAACTGCTCGCCGCTAACAAAAAGCTTAGCCGTGTGCACGCAGCCCGTCATCTCGTAAAGCTCGCACTGCGTGTAAAACTGCTCCATCTGGCGCAAAATTTCGTCTTTGTGAAATTTTACGTCGGCCTTTATGGAGCGCGCCGCCATAGCCTCAGGGTCGATGTTTGCCGTCGAGCTGCGCCCGCAGCCGCTGATTATCACCTTTTCCTCATCAAACTGCTCGAGGCGTTTTTCGTTTATTTTAGCCTTTACCCGCACTCTTAAAGCATCCTTTGAAAGCTCGATACTCTCGATATCCTCAGGGCTTGCGATCAAATTTTCGCTGATGAGATAGCCTGCAGCCAGCGCCTCCTGATCGGTCGGAGTTGCCATCACCGCGCCGAAACGCTTGCCGTTTATGTAGACCTCAAGCTTGATCTCGCGCACCAAAATATCATCAACGACGCTTTTTTGCGCGCCTTTAAATTTGGTGATTTGGGTCGTAAAAATAGGTTGCATGATTTTCCTTAATTTTTGCGAAATGATAGCTTGAAAATCTAAATTTAAGATTTGATTGTAGTGAAATCTTGCTTAAATCAAGCAAAAACTTAAACGTATTTTAGCGCGTTTTTATCGGTATCCGATGATGATTTATATATGCAAATTTAGCATATATCTTAAGATGTTTTTTAGGCTAATATTTTATCATTATCTATCATTTGCATAAGAAATAAAAAATAGTATAAGGCTAGAATTAGATCACGCATGGCTTGCTGTATATGTAGGTTAAATCTTGAAAAATCATAAATATAATTTTCAGCCTGACGTAAGACCGAGAAGAAAATTTATATTATAGAGTCGAATCAAAAAATAATTTTTGTCAAGCTGTATTTTACTGTTACATAGCCCGTGCATAGCTCAAACGCACCTACCGTATATAAAAAACCCTTAATTATATTCATTAAGGGCTTTTATATGAAAACTTAGACATTTTATCGACGAAAAATCATTTTTGGTCGATAAAGTTTCGTCTAAGTTCTCATATTTTTTTGCTCGGTCAAAGAAAAATATCGGCCGCCAGATAAGACCTTACAGCAAACTCGTTTGAGCTTGCTAAGTAAGTATTAACATATTATTAACATATTGCCTTATGTGGGGGGTTATTTATTCTTTATGTTTTGATAGATGGTATCATAGTCCTAGGGCAGTACGATGGAATTAAAATGAACCGTCTTTTATTTTATTAAAGTAAATTTAAGTTGGCTCAAGATAAGTTAAAAACTTTCAAAGGAGTTTTTCTCAAAGAGAGTGCAAGCACAAGAAC
>CAUQCZ010000251.1:0-2514 GCA_963516335.1 uncultured Campylobacter sp.
AATGCTAAAGGCGAGATTAAGTCATATTTTATAAATCAATACACGGGCGAGATAACGGGCGAAAATTTCGGCGATAAATTTATCGGACTAATGCTAAATTTACACACTAACTTAGGCTTTGGGCTTAGCGAAAACGAGACGCTACGGCTTATAGGCAAGCATATCGTCGCGGTTAGTTCTATCGCTTTGGTTATCTTGGTTATATCTGGATTGATAATCTATTATCCTAGTTTTAAAACTAAATTTATTCGCGCGTTTACTTTAAAAATCAAGGCCAAAGGCTATGCTTTTTTATACAGCCTGCACGGATTTGCGGGCGTGTATCTTTGTTTATTTTTGGCTTTTATGAGCGTTACGGGGCTTTACTGGTCGTACGACTGGGCGGCAAAGCTCGTAAATAACGCGCTTGGCGAAAAAGAAATTTTTAGAAAAAAGAGCTTTACGCAGGTGAGGGGATTTTCGCTGGAGGACGAGGGCAAGATAGCAAATTTAGAGGTCGCGATAGATATTTTTAAACGAGATAGGGGTGATTACGAGCTTTTTAACGTCATCACGCAAGAAGACGGCGAAAATTTTATGATATTTTACTTTGACAAAGGGCTGGAAGAGGACGATAAAGTAAATACGATGACGATAAACGCCGCCAAGGGGCAAATTATCAGACACGCGAGGTTTGACGACGCCAAAAGCTCGATGCCAAGGCCTTTTGCGATTCATAAAGCGGTTTTGAGCTTGCATTCGGGATATTTTTTGGGCGCAGTCGGTAAATTTATATTTTGTTTAGCTTCGGCGTCGGTTCTGTTTTTCGTTATAAGCGGATTTTGGATGAGCTTAAAACGGCTCAAAAGATAAATTTGATAAAATCGCTCGAAAAAACTGAAAAAGGCTAAATATGCGAGTAATTTTAGATGGATTTGACGGCTCTTTTTTGCCGATTTTGCAAAGCTTTAAGACCGTGATGCCAAGCCTGCAAATAACTGGTATCGAGGAGATCGGTCAAAGCGTCAAGGATGCGCCTGGCGAAGAAAACGAAGGTAACGCGGACGCTATCAACGTAAGCGAGCTTTTTGCGCGCCAATACGAGCGAGACGAGCTTTTGCCCGACGGATCTTTGTTTTTGCAGGACGATAAATTTGACGCGCGCGGCGAGGATGCGGCGGTTAAATTTGACGAAAACGTTAAATTTGAAAATGCGCGTCAGGCAATTAACGGTGCCGAATTTGAGCCGAATTTAGCGGCTAAGAGCGAGCGAAAAACCGCTTTTGCGCAGGAACAAATTTTACAAGATAGGCCGCTTGCTATGCCGTATCAAGACAGCAGCCGCGAGAAAGAGACGATTTTGCAAACCGGCTCTTTAAGCAAAGCGCCTAAAACCGCGGTTCTAGCTGGGGGCGCGCAAACTACCGCTAAGCAAGAAGCTTCCGTGTTTGGCGGAGCTACTCAAACGGCCCCATTTGGCAAAGCGGCTACCTCAAACGATGCCGTAAAAGTGGCTGTTTCAGATGATTTTGCGCAGGCTGCGTTGTTTGATTTTAACGAGCCTGGGCAAAATTTGACGCCGCGCGCCGAGACCAAAGCTGCGCTTGAGCGCAAAAAACACGAAAGCGCGAGTCTGTTTACCGACGAAGAGGTGCGGGCGATATTGGAGCTAAAATAGTGGCTCAAATTTAGCCGTCAAGGCGGTGAAATTTGACGGATAATCAAGTAAAATGCGCAAATTTTACCGCATCCCAAAAAGTAAAATTCGTAATTTTAAATTTTAAATAAAAATTTTAAGCCTAAGCGCCAAATTTTTCCGCTAGTCTCGTGATATTTAGCTATATCTTAACTATTTTTCGTTAAAATCCGCAATTAAAAATTCTCGGAAAAAATATGGAAAAAAAATATAGACCAAACGTTGCGGCGGTCATCCTTGCGCCTTCTTACCCGTTTGATTGTAGGATATTTATCGCGCAAAGATGCGATATGACGGGTATCTGGCAGTTTCCGCAGGGTGGCATAGACGAGGGCGAGACGCCGCAAGAAGCTCTAAAAAGAGAGCTAAAAGAGGAGATAGGCACGGACGAAATAGACGTGCTTAGCGAGTATCCGCAGTGGCTTAGCTACGACTTCCCCGAGGGCACGACGAGTAGGAAATTTTATAATTTCGACGGGCAGACGCAAAAGTATTTTCTAGTGCGGTTGCGCCCTAGCGCGAAGATAAATATAAATACCAAAAAACCCGAATTTAACGAGTATAAATTTATAAACTCAAGCGAGGTTTTAGGCGACGTAAACCACTTCAAAAAGCCGATTTATAGCAAGGTTATCGGCTACTTTAAAGAGAAAGGATTTATCTAATGTTAATCGTCCAAAAATACGGCGGCACGAGCGTAGGGACGCTTGAGCGGATAGAAAACGTCGCCGCTAGAGCGATAGAGGCTAAAAAAAGCGGAGCGGACGTCGTAGTCGTGGTCTCGGCTATGAGCGGCGTGACTAATCAGCTGGTGGAGTACGCCGAGCATTATACGAAGG
>CAUQCZ010000252.1:0-2508 GCA_963516335.1 uncultured Campylobacter sp.
TACGAGTACAGGATCGCGACCGTAGGGCTACGGCTGATGATGGGTTTGAAGAAAATTTATCCGCAGTTAAAATCCTCTCAAAAGGTCGTCGATACGATTTTAGCCGTCATAGAAAACGAAAAATACGGCGAGGGACGGCACGACTTTATCCTGGTGCTATGGGAAAACAGGCTAGATATCCCATTTATCCAAATCGTCCAAAAACGTAGCGACTTTTGGGAAAATCCGCGGTTTGCAAGCACGATTATCTGGGGCCTGGTTAGACACAAGATAGCAGGCTTTGCTCCGCAAATACAGGCCGCTTTGCAGCGATTTACGGATAAAAGAGGGCTGCATCTAGATATCAGAAAGGATTGTCAAAAGTATTTAGCTAATGAGCCTAAATACAAGCATTTTTCGGTATTTTTACAAAAGCAAAAATAATCTAGCGCTTTAAGCTTTGGGCGAGGCCGGTCGGCTTTTGTTTTAAGATAAAGCTCTCAACTAGAAAATTTGCAAAGCCGCCCGTTTGGCATCCCGGATACGCGCCTACTTACGGGCTTAGCCGTAAGCGGCTGCGCGAGATTTTGTTAGAGCGGGTAAATTTATACGGGCGCTTTTGCGGCTTAAATTTAGGTTTTAAATTTAGGCGAATTTCGCTACTATTTGGGCTAAAATTTGATTTAAAAATGGAGAAAAAGTGAAAAAACTAATTTTCGTAACCGTGCTTTGGGCGTTTAGCTTTAGCCTCATCGGCGAGTTTTTAGCGGGGCGAGTGGATAGCTATTTTGCCGCGTTTTCGCGCGTAGTGCTTGCGCTTGGCGTATTTTTGCCCTTTATGATTAAGGATTTTGCCGCGAAAAACCTCGCCCTCTACGCTAAAGTAGCCGCGATCGGCGCAGTGCAAATCGGCGCGATGTATATCTTTTACTACAACTCGTTTGCCTACCTTAGCGTTGCCGAGGTTGCGCTATTTACGATATTTACGCCGTTTTACGTGAGCGTGGTTTACGACGTGCTGGCGGGCAGGCTTAGGCTGCTGTATCTGCTTAGCGTCGGTATCGCGGTCTTTGGCGCTCTCATTATCAAATACGGCAACGTAAATGCGGGCTTTTGGCATGGATTTTTGCTCGTGCAGGGGGCGAATTTATGCTTTGGCGTCGGACAGAGCGCGTATAAATTTCTGCTGGAAAAGCAGGGCTTTAGCGAGCAAAGAGGGGTTTTTGGCTACTTTTTTGTAGGAGCCTCGGCGGTTACGGGCGTAGCATTTGCTATGTTTGGAAATCCTGAAAAAATCAACCTTGATCTAACCCAAGGCGCGGTTTTGCTCTGGCTTGGTATCGGAGCTAGCGGTCTGGGATACTTTTTATGGAACAAAGGCGCGTGCGAGGTAGACAGCGGCACTCTAGCTATCATGAATAACGCTCTCATACCTGCGGCTATCATCGTAAATTTAGTGTTTTGGCATAAGGATGCGGATATACTAAGGCTCTGCCTCGGCGGTGCGGTGATTTATATCTCGCTACTCATTCACAACAAAATCATCGAGCACTACGAACGAAGCAGGGCGGCAAAACGGCTCTAAATTCGGCGCAGGATTGCTAAAACGAGTTTTTGGTTTTTGTTTATGAGCGGCGCAAGTTCGTCTTTGCTTTATCCCAAAAGTTTTTGCCGTATAGCAAGCTTTGGCCGCATTTTATGGGTGCTGGATACGGCGATAAATTTAATCAAAAATACAAAAAATAAGTAAGCAAGAGCGAAAGCAAAGGTTGCTAGCGTATTACTAAAAGGTTAGACGGACGAAAAATAAATCTTAAGCCCACTTGCCGTCTTATCATCAGGCGGCGCTTTGCTAGTTTAAGCAAATTCGCCATAGCCTCGGCTATCTTTTTATGCTTTTTGTTGCTTTTTTTTGAAATTTTGCTTTTAATTTTTCGGCATTGCTTGTTGGGCGCAACCGGTAGAACAGAGGAACGAACCGGTTAAATCAAGCGTTTCGCCTAAATTTGGACCAAACGTAACTTAACCGTATTTAACCGCTTCTCCTTGCTTATAAGAGCTTTATCAATATAAAAGAATGCGATAAACTCCTTCTTGCAGCCTAAGCTCTACTTATCTTTGCATATAGTCTGTCTTAGAAAACGCAAGTAAAGCAGCATCCTTTAAGATAGAGCAATAAAATCTCTTTTTAATGCCATTAAATTTAGTTTATTAGCGCAACTCCGCCTACTTGCTGGAGCAAATGGGGGTCTAACTATTGCGCTCGTATGTTCTTTGAGAGGGATATTTTTGTTTTTAGCCTTGATTGGGCGTTATATGAGGCGTCAAAGCCGTTGTTGATTTTATGCGCTAACTCCGATTGCGTGGCTGTCTGGCGCCCGCTGTAGTTAAGTTATAAAATTTACCTCGCATCTCATGCTGCGTCGGTATGCCGACAAGGGCCGATAGCATGCTAACTAACGCGCTATTTTACGCCATAACCTCGCCCGTACTTTTCATCTCAGGCCCCAGGATCAAATCGGCGCCCGG
>CAUQCZ010000253.1:0-2507 GCA_963516335.1 uncultured Campylobacter sp.
CTTAGCGTCTATCCCGACCCTGCGCTCATCATGGCGCCGACATCGATATTAGCCGAGCAAATTTACGCCGAGGCGGCGCGTTTGTTGCCGGATTTTATGCGAGTTTTGCTTGTTAAAAGTGGCGACAAGCCCGAATTTGACGGCGTAAATCTCATCATCGGCACGCACGTTTTGCTATATCAAAGCTTGCCCGCAGCGCCTTTAGTTATGATAGACGAGCAGCACCGTTTCGGCTCTAATCAACGCGAGAAGATCAACGCTCTAGCTAGCGGAGGGCTTGGACAAGACCCGCAACTTGACGCAGCGGAGGGCAAATTTGACGGTAGTGAGCAGACAAATTTGACCGCAACCGCACCCGAAAAAGGAAATAAGCAAGCAAAAGCGGCGAATGAGACCAGATCTCACGTGGTACAGTTTTCGGCGACGCCGATCCCGCGAACGCTAAGCATGATACAAAGCAGCTTTGCGGAGTTTAGTTTCCTGAAGCAGATGCCTTTTGAAAAGCACATCCATACGCAAATTTTACAAAGTGCGGACTTTGGCGAGTTGCTGACGCATATCAAATCGCAAATCGATAAAGGCAAGCAGGTTGCCGTGATATATCCGCTCGTGGAGGGCAGCGAAAGCTCGAACTATCAGGGGTTAGAGGAGGCGCAGGGGTTTTGGCGGGCAAATTTTGCCAACGTCTATGTCACGCACGGCAAGGACAAAGAAAAAGAGCAAGTGCTACGTGAATTTCGCGAGCGCGGCGACGTGCTGCTCTCGACGACGGTGGTCGAGGTCGGCATCTCGCTGCCCAGACTTAGCACGATAGTAATCGTGGGCGCAGAAAGGCTTGGCTTAGCGAGCCTGCATCAGCTGCGCGGACGAGTAGGGCGAAACGGCGGGAGCGGATTTTGCTTTTTGTTTACAAAGCTTAAAAATCCGCCGTCGCGCCTGAGGGAGTTTTGCGAGACGCTGGACGGCTTTAAGATCGCCGAGATAGACCTCAAAAATCGCCAAAGCGGCGACATCCTAAACGGCGCGTTTCAACACGGCGCGACGTTTGAATACTACGACTACGAAGAGGAAATCACGCAAGCGGCCAAAGATAGGGCGGGGCTTGGGTAAAAAGCGATTTAACGCTAATTTCAAGCCCTTAAATCTCGTATTTTTGTTTTATAAGAGCCTTAAATTTAGCCTGCTTGGATTGCTTGATACGCCCCTAGAATTGACGAGTTTTAGCGACTTTACGCGGAATACTAAATTTAAAACCGCCAGTAAGCCGTCAAATTTGATTCGGCTTTTTGATATTTCAAGTTGCGTTTTGCGCCGCTTGCGTAAATTTTAGTACTAAAATTTACTCGGTATCGCGTTTTTGGTATTTGATTTTACTCGGCGTGCCGCAAGTAGATTTAAGTTTGCTGCGATTTTTAGCTTTAAATTTGACGGTACTTGCGACCTTATAAACAGCACGCGGCTAAATCGCACGCTAAAAACGGCCACATGATTTAGCTTGATTTAAGCTATTTTTTGATTCTACTGCCTCGATGCCTGCCCTAAATTTATCCAAATCAGACTATAATCGCAAAAAAGGATAAATCATGCAAGAGTGGGCATTATGGGCGCTAGCTTCGGCGGTTTTTGCCGCGCTTACGGCGATTTTCGCCAAGGTCGGGCTTGAGGGTATAGACTCAAATTTTGCGACTTTTATCAGGACGCTAGTTATCGCTGCGGCGCTGGTTTTGTTTCTCACATATGCTAAAAAGTGGCAGCCCCTTGGCGAGCTAAACGCACGAAACTGGCTATTTTTGACGCTTAGCGGACTGGCTACCGGCGCGTCGTGGCTGTCGTATTTTAAGGCGCTTCAGATAGGCTCCGCGTCGCAGGTAGCGCCCATAGATAAACTTAGCGTCGTTTTGGGTGTTGTTTTTGCGGTTGTGTTTTTGGGTGAGCGTCCAAGCGTCAGAGAGTGGATCGGCATCGCGCTAATCGCTAGCGGCGTGTTTACGCTGGTTTTTGCGGATAAATAGTATCAAGTAACGGGAGTTAAATTTGGAGAAATTTAAAGAAAAAATCAAAAACTCGTATTTGTATGTAGTTTTTATAAAAAGGGGATTTTACGGTAACGGCTCTGCCTTAAGAAGTATCTTTTCGGCATTTTTGATGGTTTTGGTCGGTTTGTGTCTTACTTTGATCCTGTTTACTATCAAGGATATGATTTTTTATAGCGATTTTAAACCGCTAAACGAACTAACGAAAAACGTAGGGACGGTGGAGTCTGCAAACTACGGTCTAAAAGGCGACGGAAAGCTAAAACTGAGGCTAGATGACGGCTCGGTGGTGTCATACTACATAGATAGCAGAGATGACGAGTCGTATAGACCGCTCATAAAAAAGAGGGCGGTTATATATAGCAAGGTAGTGCCGCTAGGAAATAGAATTTTGCAGCTAGAAGACGATGCGGGTAAGGTTTACGTCAGATATAGTTACGAATATGAACTGCAAACGCCACAGAGACGCATGGA
>CAUQCZ010000254.1:0-2506 GCA_963516335.1 uncultured Campylobacter sp.
TCTTATATCCTTACGCTCCTGCGCGGTTTTACCGATCTTTGCGGCGCTTGCGCTTCTTTTTCGCGCACTATCAGCTCCCTTTTTAAAAAAGTCAAAAATACCCACGCCTTCTCCTTTAAATTTGCATAAATTTACACGGGTATTTTAGCGTAAAAATGCCGAATTTAGCGACTTGTCGGCGGCGAATTTACGTAAATTTCAAAAACGTTGCGCTAGAATCCGCATCCATCAAATTTTAAAGGATAAAAAATGAGAAAAATTTTAGCAGTTTCGCTTCTATGCGCTGCAAGCGCGATGTTTGGCGCAAGCGCGGACGAAATTTACGCCGCGGCGCAAGCGGCGAAAGCAAAAGGCGATTTTGCGGGCGCGCTCGGCGGTTTTGAGAAGGCTTGCGAGGCGTCGCACGCGGATGCTTGTCGTCGTGCGGGATTAGCCTACGACTACGGCATGGGCGCTACGCAAGATTACGCTAAGGCGGCTAAATTTTACGAAAAATCGTGCGAGCTAGGCGATGCTAACGGCTGCTCGATTTAGCCGACGTCTACGGCGCAGGCAGGGGCGTGGAGCGCTCGGAGCAAAAATCGTTCGAGTTATTTAACAAAAGCTGCGAAATGGGTAGTAGCGGCGATTGCTACGGGCTAGCGGGGCTTTATGAGAGCGGTAAAGGCACGGAAAAATCAAGCGAACAAGCGGCTAAATTTTATAAAAAATCCTGCGAACTAGGGCTTGATCTAGGTTGCGAAAAGGCAAAGTAAGGTTTATCGGGCGTGGATAAATCTACCCCAACTTTTTGCACGATCTAGTCGGCGGCAGCAAATTTTAGCCGTACCCATAAACATGCTTGGATTATTAAATTTGACGAACAAAAAGCAAAGGCAAATTTAAAATCAGAAAACGTCTATTTTAAAACTTGTATTTAGTCTTGGTTAAAAAACACAAATTTAGGGTAAGACCGTAATTTTTGGTATAAAAACGACCGCGAGCGGCAAGATACCTAAACTTAGGCGTACCGCTCGCTAAAATCCATAATTTTACTTACCTGCGCAGCTTTTGCAGCACTCCAAAAGCCTGCGCGCCGCATTTGAGGCTACGATTAGTCCCGCAGCAGACATTATTATATCTTTTAGCACCAGTCGTCCGGCACCCGATAGATACGGGAAGCCGTGATTAGGGCTTTCAGTGATACCAAGCGCCGGATTGCCTAGATTTGGCACCCAAGTCTCAGGCGTCGTTATCAAAAAGCTAAGCGTTACGATAGACATGCCAAACGTCAGCAACCCGCCGATAAGCCCTAGTTTAGGGAACCAGATGCCAAGCAGCACGAGCGTACCGATAGTGCAGATCATCGCGCCGATCAGGTACGAAACCGCGTAAGTACCGTTTTGTTTATGCCACTCGATGTTTTTAGGCACGACCAAGCCTTCCGGGTTTTTGTGCAGGTTGTACTCGGCGACCATTTTGCCCTTGCCGTTATCTACGATATCTTTTTTGCTATACATGTAGCTAAAAAACGGGCTGTTGGTTACAAACGGCACGATGCCGTCGGCCTCGTATTGCACGACTTTGAGTCCGCCTATCCACGCCATCACGATGAAAATCGCGACGCTAACGTAGTTTACGAAATATTTTTGCGAGCCTGCTAGGGCTTGTAAAAATTTTTGCATTAAGTTCCTTTAGGGTAATCTTTATAATTTTAATTAGACTGTATGTTTAAATCTAGATAAAATTATAACGCGATTATATTTAAATCGTATAAAAATAGGCTTAAAAAGATAAACATTATCACAAATAAAAATTTTAGTTACGTCCAAGTCCTAGAAATAAGATACTACGAGAAATTTATCGGATCCATATCGACGTCAAAGCCGTGCGCGGCGCAGATGCGAGCGGCTTTGATAAGCGGAGCGTGCGAGGCGCAGCGCAGCAAAATCTCAAAGCGAAATTTACCGCCTAAAATCTCGACTCCGCACTTGCCGTATCCGGCTATTTCAAGCGAAGATTCTACGGCGCGTAAATTTTCAAGCTCGGATACGCAAATTTCAAGCCTTTGCTTTGCCGCCTGTTCGCTTTTTTCAGAAACAACAACGCGCAAAAGCCTAGCAAACGGCGGATATATCGGCTCTCTAGCAAGCGTCTCCTCCTCTAAAAACGCATCATAATCCTCGATAAAATTTTCAAAAAACTCCCGCTGCCTGCTTTGCACCACTACGCGCCCAAGCCCCGCGCGCCCGGCTCTACCGGCTACTTGCATAGCAAGAGCCAGTGTCCGCTCTCTAGCGCGAAAATCAGGAAAGCTCAAAAGATCGTCCACGCCCATGATAACAGCCAAATCCACGTTGTGATAATCATGGCCCTTGCTAAGCATCTGCGTGCCGACAAGCGCGTCTATCTCGCCCGCGTTAAAGGCTTTTAGCGTCTTTTCAAGCTTATTTTGCGTCGTGATCTCGTCGCGATCGAATTTTTCTATCCTAGCCGCGGGAAACGCTGAGCGCAAGGCTTCTGTTAG
>CAUQCZ010000255.1:0-2503 GCA_963516335.1 uncultured Campylobacter sp.
CAAACCATATAGTATCTAGCAAGAAAGCCATCGGAATTTGGCAATTTATGGAGTCTACGGCTAGGCTTTACGGCCTTAGAGTCGATAAATATGCCGACGAGCGAAAAGACCCTATGGCGGCTACTGCTGCGGCCACTAAATACCTACAAAGCTTAAAAAACGACTTTGGCAAGTGGTATCTTGCGATGATGGCCTATAACTGCGGCGACGCAAGGCTAAGAGAGGGAATAAAAAAGGCCGGTACCGACGATTTAGCCGTTTTACTCGACGATAAAAAAAGCTATATTCCCAAAGAGACGAAAAGATTCGTAAAGAAAATTTTAACCATAGCGCATATAGCCAAAGAACAAGAAAGCCTGGTGGCTAAAACCAAGACCCAAGATGCCGTCAAAAATGCCGAACTATCTAAGGTAAGCGTCCCGGGCGGTACTACGCTGATGGAGGTCGGCGACAGCATAGGACTTAGTCTAAAAAAGATGAAAGAAAACAATATGCATTTAAAATTCGTCTACACTCCTCCGACGCAAAAGCCGTACTATCTATATATACCGTCTAATAAGAAGAAAATGTTTAACGATAATTTCGAGGCTGCAAAAAATAGAAAATTTGAAATTTATACCGTCAAAGAAAACGATACGTTGCTAACCATAGCCGAGAAAACGGGCGTAAATCATAAAATTATAAAAGAATACAACGGCCTTGCTTCAAATGAAATTAAGCCTGATCAAAAACTAGTCATACCTAGCGAACAAAATGTAAATTATTTGGCGGAATACATGGTAAAAAGCGGGGAGACGCTGGGCGAAGTGTCGCAAAAATTCGATGTTGCGCTTGAAGATCTAAAAGAGGCTAATACGCTAATGAGCTCAAACGGTTCTATAGGAGCTAAACTTGCCGCAACCGAGTAGAGTTAAATTTATATTTTTTAGCCTATTTTTGGTTTTTTTTATGAGCGGCTGTTCGTTTTTGACCTCGCCTATGGGCGGCATAACGGGCGGCGGTTCTAAAAAAGGCGGAAGCGGTAAAATAAACTCGTCTAAAGGTATGCACGAAGCCACGATGCGTCCCTATACCATAAACGGTAAAACGTACTATCCTACGGTCGTTAAAGTCGGCGATAGAGCTAGCGGAGTAGCTAGCTGGTACGGGCCTGATTTTCACGGTAAAAGGACGTCAAACGGGGAAGTATACGACATGCACGCTATGACGGCGGCGCATAAGACGCTACCGATGAATACGATGGTGCGCGTGACGAATATAAAAAACGGCAAAAGTATCGTCGTGCGTATCAACGACAGAGGTCCTTTCGTGGCAGGGCGCGTAATCGACCTTTCAAAAACCGGCGCGGTAAAGCTCGACGTATTTAACGCCGGCACGGCTCCTGTTTTACTCGAAGTCGTAGGCTTTAACGGTAACGTTAGCGACAAAACTACCGTTCAGGCGCCTCAGGCCAAAAATAAACCTGGCGCGCAAAGTTCGGGTATAGCTAAAACCCAGCAGCAAAGTTTTGTCGGCGGAGTCTTTATGGTGCAAATCGGTGCGTTTAAAAATTTAAGCGGCGCAAATGCGCAAAGACAGCAATATGCCGGTAAATACGGTAATGGAGCGTATGATACGGTTATAAAGTCTTACGAGCTTGACGGAGGTAAGGTATATAGAGTGTTTATAGCCGGCTTTAGAAGCGAGGACGAGGCTAAAGACTTTATAAATGCCGGTCATATCGCGGGCGCGTTTTTCGTGAGAGAATAAAATGCAAAGAAAGACAAAAGAGACGGATATTAGCCTAGAGCTTGAAATTTACGGTAGCGGTAAAGCCCAGATAAGCACGGGTATAGGTTTTTTTGATCATATGCTTGAGGCTTTTTGCAAGCATGCGCTTTTTGATATGAAGCTTATCTGCAAGGGCGATTTGCACGTAGATTTTCATCACAGCGTGGAGGACGTAGGCATCGTTATCGGACAAGCTTTAAGAGAGAAAATTTATCCGCTTAGCGGAGTTGAGAGATTTGGCGAGGCGACGGTAGTTATGGACGAGGCTGCGGTAAACAGCGCGCTCGATCTTTCAAATCGCCCGTTTTAAGTCTATGAGAGTATAAACGAAGGCAAAGTCGGCGAATTTGACGTAGAGCTAGCGAATGAATTTTTCCAAGCTCTAGCGTTTAATGCCGCAATTACGCTACATATCGCTAAAGTTCGCGGACGAAACTCTCATCATATCTTGGAGGCTAGCTTTAAGGCCTGCGCCGTCGCGCTAAGAAGGGCTTTAGCCAAAAACTCCAGAGTCGGCGTGCCTAGCACGAAAGGCGTGCTATGATAGAGATTATATTTTTAGACGTAGACGGTTGCCTAACCGACGGCAAGATCGTTTATAGCCCAAACGGCGACGAGCTTAAATTTTTTGACGTCAAGGACGGATACGCCATCGAGAGCTGGCTAAAGCTTGGCAAAAAAGTCGCGATCATCACGGGCAGAAGCTCTCCAATCGTCGAAAAAAGGGCGCAGG